>SLDH01000232.1 GCA_007125415.1 Roseovarius sp. | reverse complement strand
TCCCCTCGCGCACCCGGAAGCCCGCGATGGAATTCTTGGCCACGGTCGTGACGGCGTGCTGACCGGCAATCGTGGTGAGGTCTTCCTGCGCGGATTTGGCCTTCTTCGAATCGCGCACGGCCTCGGCACCGCAGCCGATATTCAGCACGATCTTCTCAAGCCGCGGAATCTGCATATCGTTGGTGTAACCGAACTCTTCCTTCAGCGCGGGACGGATCGTCTCGTTGTAGAGCGTGCGCAGACGCGGCGTATAGCTGGCGGTATCAAGCATCGATCACATCCCCCGTGGTCTTGGCGAAGCGGACCTTCTTGCCATCTTCCATCCGGAAGCCGACGCGGCTGGGCTTGCCGTTCTTGTCGCGATAGGCAAGGTTGCTCAGGTCGATGGGTTGGGCTTTCGGAATCCGGCCACCCTGGCTCGTCTGGCTTTGGCGGGTATGACGAATTGCGATATTGATGCCATCGACGACGGCCTTGCCGGCCTTGGGATCAACGGAGGCGATGGTACCCTCCTTGCCCTTGTCCTTGCCGGCCAGCACGATGACCTTGTCACCTTTTTTCAGTTTGGCTGCCATTGTCACAGCACCTCCGGCGCGAGCGAGATGATCTTCATGAAGTTCTTCGAGCGCAATTCACGTACGACCGGCCCGAAGATACGGGTGCCCAGGGGCTCGCCTGCATTGTTCAGGATCACGGCGGCATTGCGGTCAAAGCGGATCGCGGTGCCGTCTTCACGGCGGATTTCCTTGGCGGTGCGCACGACGACGGCCTTGCGCACATCGCCTTTCTTCACACGGCCACGGGGGATGGCTTCCTTGACCGACACCACGATGATGTCGCCGACAGACGCGTATTTGCGCTTGGAACCACCCAGGACCTTGATGCACTGAACACGGCGGGCGCCGCTATTGTCAGCCACATCCAGATTGGTCTGCATCTGGATCATTTGGTTTCTCCCGACCTTTGGGGGGCTACTTTGGCCTTCTCCCCAGGGTTTCGATTAAACCGGCAGGTGCCGCAGGCTTATGCCTCGAGCACCTCCCAGCGTTTGGTCTTGGAACGAGGCGCACATTCGATGATGCGCACGGTATCGCCTACCTTGAAGGCGTTCTTCTCATCGTGGGCCCGGTATTTCTTGGACTTGCGGATGGTCTTTTGCAGAACCGGGTGCTTGAAACGGCGCTCGACCGAGACAGTGACGGTTTGCTCATTCGCGTCGGAGGTCACGACGCCAGACAGGATACGCTTTGGCATGGGTCGCTCTCCTTATTCCGTGGCCGCTTGCGCGGCCTTTTCGTTCAGCACGGTCTTCACGCGCGCCACGTCACGGCGCACGGTCTTCATCCGGGCTGGGTTCTCGATCTGGCCGGTTGCGGCCTGAAAGCGCAGGTTGAACTGCTCTTTCTTGAGGTTGACCAGGTCTTCGCGCAACTGGTCAGGTGTCTTGTTACGCAGCTCTGCGGCGTCCATCTCATTTTCCTTTCAACATCACTGGCAGGCCGCTGTCGCGTCACCCGGTATCCAGTGGAGGTCTGGTGAAGGCTGCGCCATACACGGCCCCAAGCCGGCTGGCAACCCCATTCGCGTGAGAAATCGGGTAAAATCGGCAATGACTGCGCCGGCGCGAACCCGCAAGAAAAAGGGGCGGTACCGGCCCAGCCGATACCGCCCCTTCCGGTCCTGTCGCGTCCGGCTTATGCCAGGGCGAGGTTCGTCGCGCTTTCGCGGCCGTCACGGCCCGCTTCCACGTCATAGGTCACCTTCTGGTCATCGGCGAGGCCGGTGAGACCAGCGCGCTCAACCGCGGAAATGTGAACGAAAACGTCCTTGCCGCCCGTTGCAGGTGCGATAAAGCCGAAACCTTTGGTTCCGTTGAACCATTTTACTGTGCCATTGGCCATTGGAGTATCTCCTTACTTGTTGCTGCCCGCATCATTGCGGCAGCCCGGCGTAGTTGGTCTGGATCGAAAGACTGAACGCCGTGTAAGGGAGACAGTGGTCGAAAAAGAATAACGTTTGCGCGACCGCGTATGCGGCATTCTCCGCCCGATGGCAAGCGGAATCTTTTCTGACGAGCGCATGCACTCTCAGCCCCAGCGGTAGTTGAAACTGACGCTGATGCGGTCTTCCTCGCTCATGTTCATCGGCACTTCATGGCGCAACCAGCTTTCCCACAAAAGCACCTCGCCCACATGCGGGGCGATATAGACAAAGCTGCGCATCTCGCGCGGGGCATCCCTTAGGCGGGGCGGCGCCGCCATCATCCGCGCCGAACGAGGGTCTTCCAGCTTGAGCGCGCTCGCACCCTCGGGCATGGAGACGTAAGTGGTGCCCGATATGACCGCATGGGGGTGAATGTGGCTGGAATGCATGCCGCCCTCTGGCAGAATGTTGATCCAGATATCCTCGAGCAGCAGCGGTTTTTCCCCAAGATCGAACTGCAGATCCCGGGCAAAATCGGCCACATGCGCATCGAGCGCCCTGACCAGTTCCGCAAAGATCGGAAAGCGCCAGGGCAGATCGGTCAACGACGCATAGGAGGTGTAGCCCGGGTAGCCCTCACGCGCGCACCATGCCTGCCCCGCCGCGTCATCCCCCGCGATGGAATAGCACGACGCCTCAAGCTCGGACGCATTGATCGCGGGGCCGTGCTCCGACAGATGCGCGCGGTAGAGACGAGTGACGAAAAGAGAATCGATCAAGGCCATGACAAGGGTTTAGCGCAGCCGTGGCGCGTTGACGAGCATCGGGGCGCCACGCGGCACCTCAGCACCGGCTGCTCGGCGCGCGAAACGGAATTTTCAGAGTTTTCCGTGATAAGGCCCCGAATGACACCGGAAGGGGGCTCGGCTTGAGGCGCGACATCCACGCAGTATGGCTGATATTTGCGATGGCATGCGTCGGCACACCCGGCCTTGCGGCCGAACCGGCAGCAGGGCTCTTTTCGGCCCGGCAACCGCTCTTCAGCACCGATCAGGGTGCGCAGCCGCGCAGCATGTCCGCCAGCCTCTTCGTCGGCACCGCCGATGGCGGGCTCTTCGCCGCCCTGCCCGCTCGCTTCGAGGCGCCCCTGCGGGGAGGCGGGTCGCAGGCCGCGCGGTTGCGCGACCTTATCGCGAGTGCCGAAGCCGGGCCGATGGGCTATGATGCGGTGCAGCACGGCGCGCGCATCAGACCACCCAAACCGCCGACACAGATGACACTGGCCGAGATCTATGACTGGATCGACGCCACGCCGGGCCAGCCACACGCCATCGGGCGATATCAGTTCATCCCCCCCACCTTGCGTCATTCCGCCAAGCGGCTGGGCATCCCCGCCAGCACCCGGTTCAGCCCGGCAGTACAGGACAGGCTCGCTGATCTGCTGCTGGGCGATGCAGGATTTCTGAAGGTGCAGGCGGGAGAGATCGGCGCGGAAGCCTTCATGCACAATCTTGCGCGGATCTGGGCGGGCCTGCCCACCGCCTCTGGGCGCAGCTATTATCATGGCTATGCCGGAAACAAGGCGGTGATCAGCTATGAGCGCTATTCAAGTGAGGTACGGCGCATTCTGGATGGATAGCATGAAAAGCCCCCGGCCAGGTTCCTGACCGAGGGCTAAACGCGGCGGGGCCGCTCGCTGTTTGGGTGGGTGCTTACCAGTCTTCCCGCACCACGACGCGGGTCTTGATCGGCAGTTTCATCGCGGCAAGGCGGAGCGCCTCGCGGGCGATCTCCTCGCCTACACCGTCGATTTCGAACATTACCCGGCCAGGCTTGACCTTGCAGGTCCAGCGATCGACCGACCCCTTGCCCTTGCCCATCCGAACCTCGATCGGCTTGGCCGACACCGGCACATCCGGAAATATCCGGATCCAGACACGGCCCTGACGCTTCATGTGGCGTGTCATGGCGCGGCGGGCCGCTTCGATCTGGCGCGCGGTCACGCGCTCGGGTTCGGTCGCTTTCAGCCCGTAGGAGCCGAAATTGAGATCCGAGCCGCCCTTGGCCTCGCCCTTGATCCGGCCCTTGAACTGCTTGCGGAACTTCGTGCGCTTTGGTTGAAGCATATCCTATCCTCCTCAGCGGCGGCCGCCGGCGCCACGGGGCGCGGGACCATCTTGAAGTTCCTGGGCTTTGCGATCGCGGGCACTCGGATCATGCTCGAGGATCTCGCCTTTGAAGATCCAGACCTTGATCCCGATGACGCCGTAGGGCGTTTCGGCCTCGACATTGGCATAGTCGATATCCGAGCGCAGCGTATGCAGCGGCACCCGGCCTTCGCGATACCATTCCGTCCGGGCGATCTCGGCGCCACCGAGACGACCGGCCACATTCACACGGATGCCGAGCGCGCCCATGCGCATGGCGTTCTGCACGGCGCGTTTCATCGCACGGCGGAAACTCACCCGGCGCTCGAGCTGCTGGGCGATGCTCTCACCGACCAGAGCTGCGTCAAGCTCGGGCTTGCGCACCTCCACGATGTTGAGATGCAACTCGGACGCCGTCATCGCCGAGAGCTTCTTGCGCAGGGTTTCGATATCGGCGCCCTTCTTGCCGATGATCACACCGGGCCGCGCCGTATGAATGGTCACGCGGCATTTCTTGTGTGGACGCTCGATGATCACCCGGCTCACACCGGCCTGCTTGCATTCCTTGCGGATGAACTCGCGAATGGCGAGGTCTTCCAGCAGCAGATCACCGTAGTCCTTGGTGTCGGCATACCAGCGGCTGTCCCAGGTGCGGTTGACCTGAAGGCGCATGCCAATCGGATTTACCTTGTTACCCATCAGGCTTGCTCCTCTACTTCACGGACCTTGATCGTCAGCTCGGAAAAAGGCTTCTTGATCGGGCCGAACCGGCCTCGGGCGCGTGGGCGTCCGCGTTTCATCACGAGGTTCTTGCCGACCCAGGCTTCCGCCACGATCAGCTCGTCCACGTCGAGGTTGTGATTGTTTTCGGCGTTCGCGATGGCCGACTGAAGACATTTCTTCACGTCCTGAGCAATCCGCTTGTTGGAGAAGGTCAGATCGTTGAGCGCCTTGTCCACCTTCTTGCCGCGGATCATGGCGGCCACGAGGTTGAGTTTCTGCGGGCTGGTCCGAAGCATGCGCAGTTTCGCCATCGCTTCGTTATCGGCCACGCGGCGGGGGTTTTTTTCCTTGCCCATGACTTATTTCCGCTTCGCTTTTTTGTCGGCTGCGTGACCGTAATAGGTTCGGGTCGGTGCGTATTCGCCGAATTTCTGACCGATCATGTCTTCCGACACGTTGACCGGAATGTGCTTGTGGCCGTTGTAGACGCCGAAGGTCAGCCCGACGAACTGGGGCAGGATCGTCGAGCGCCGCGACCATATCTTGATGACTTCATTGCGACCCGATTCGCGCGATGCTTCGGCTTTCTTGAGCACGTAAGCGTCGACAAAGGGGCCCTTCCAGACGGATCGAGACATATCTTAACGTCCCTTCTTCTTGGCGTGACGCGAGCGGAGGATCAGCTTCTGCGACGCTTTGTTCTTGTTACGGGTGCGTGCACCCTTGGTGGGCTTGCCCCAAGGCGTGACCGGATGACGACCACCCGATGTGCGCCCCTCGCCACCGCCATGGGGGTGATCGATCGGGTTCATCACCACACCGCGGACCGACGGACGCTTGCCCTGATGGCGCGAGCGCCCGGCCTTGCCGAAATTCTGGTTGCTGTTGTCAGGGTTCGACACTGCGCCCACTGTGGCCATGCATTCCTGCCGCACGAGGCGCAGCTCGCCACTGCTGAGGCGAATCTGGGCATAGCCACCATCGCGTCCGATGAATTGCGCATAGGTGCCCGCCGCACGGGCGATCTGCCCGCCCTTGCCGGGTTTCATCTCGATATTGTGGACGATCGTGCCGATGGGCATGCCGGCAAAGGGCATCGCATTACCGGGTTTGATATCCACCTTGTTGCCAGCGATTACCCGGTCACCCACGCCAAGGCGTTGTGGTGCGAGAATATAGGCTCGCTCGTCATCATCATAGCGGATCAGCGCGATGAAGGCGGTGCGGTTCGGGTCATATTCAATACGCTCGACAATCGCCGGAACGTCGAATTTGTTGCGCCGGAAATCGACGATCCGGTAGAGGCGTTTCGCCCCGCCCCCGCGTCTGCGCGAGGTGATCCGCCCGGTGTTGTTACGACCGCCCGATTTCGTCAGACCCTCGGTGAGAGATTTGACGGGACGTCCCTTGTACAGCTCCGAACGGTCGATCAGCACCAGCCCGCGCTGGCCCGGCGTCGTTGGTTTATACGACTTGAGTGCCATGCTTTCTGTCTTCCGTTAGCTTGGACAGCGGGTTGCCCCGCCTATGTTATCGCCCCTTCACGAGGCAGGATGAAGGCCCCCTTGGGTGCCCGGTTCTTGCTGGCCAAACGACCAAATACAGAGCCCCGGACGAATCCGGGGCCAGCTGTTGGGGCCTGATAGGGGAGCGCCGGGGTGCCGTCAAGCCTTTGTCGCCTGCGCAGGCCTTCGGGACAGGATGTATGGTGCAGTCTGCATCGACGTCTGACTGGTGCGGGCGGCCGGAGTCGAACCGGCACGGCCTTCCGGCCCAGGCATTTTAAGTGCCATGTGTCTACCATTCCACCACGCCCGCGGAGGGAGGGCCAGCGCCCTCTGCGCTGCTTGTGCCATTGCCTACCCCCATGGACCCGCGGAAACAACGCCTTCGACGAGAAAATCCCGCCGGTTCTGCGCGACACCCCCGCAACAGGCTCACCGTGTCGCGGGTGTTCTGAGGCAGGATGCGAGTATTTTTGGAACAGTGAAATGGGCTGGGGTGACACATGGCTGTGCCGGTTGTGTGGCAAGCGGCGATATGTAAGGCTCGAGCCGCGCAACACCGGTTGGGATGGGTCATTGACCAAGAAGCTTGCAACTCTGCCCGATGACAACAGCTTTGCGGAACTCTTCGACGGCATGCAGGATCCGGCCGTTGTTCTCGATCCGCAAGATGGCCGCATCTGCGCTGCCAATCAGGCAGCATCCAGGCTGCTTGGATATCCACAGGACACGCTGATCGGCATGACGGCAGCGGATATTCATCCTCACGAGGCCGGGCGCCTGCGGGAATTCTTCTCGGAAGTTGACCGCAAGGGCGCATGGATGCGCGATGATCTTTCGTGCCGCACATGCGAAGGGGACCTCATACCCGCCGAAATACGATGTACGGCCATCGATCCGGCAGACGGGCGGCGCTTTTTGGCAATCATCCGCGATCTGCGCGGCGAGCAACTGGCCGAAGTGGGACAATCGGTGCGCAAGCTCGTGCATGATCTGCGCAACGCATTGGCCACAGCGCAATTGCTCTCGGACCGCTTGCAGGGTCATGAAGACCCCAAGGTGCAATCAGGGGCGGATGTCATGTCACGCTCGCTGGAGCGCGCACTCGATCTCTGTCAGCAGACACTGAGAGCGGGACGAACCGAGGAACAGCGCCCTGATCGGACCCGGTTTTTGCTCACTGACGTGATCGACGAGGTGATCGCAACCGCCGTCATACCGGGCGGTATCGGGCCGCGCCTCGTTCACGACGCCCGGACGGCCATCCTGCTCGATGCGGATTTCGATCAGGTGTACCGAATCTTGCTGAACCTTGTCCGCAATGCGACCGATGCAGGGGCGCAAACCATCACCGTCACCGGGTATCGGCTGGACGGTGCAACGCGCGTTACGGTGGCCGATGATGGCCCGGGCCTGCCCTCTGGCATCGTCGAAATGCTGGGGGCGGAAAAGCCGCCGACCACCGGCGGCGGTAGCGGTCTTGGCCTGATGATCGCATCCGAACTGGCGGCGGGTCATGGCGGCGCACTGACCGTGCAGGACACAGGCGTCAACGGCACCGTTTTCGAGATCACCTTACCGGATCAGCCCTGAGCGCCAGTGCGGTACTCCGGGTCGATCCGTGTGCGAACCAGGTTGCTGGCATGCGTCGCGATGGTGAAAGCCCCGATCACCGCGATGACTTCCAGCAAAGCCTCATCATCCAGTCCCAGACGCTTGAAATGCGCCCTCTCTGCATGCGGGAGCCGCCCATGGGTCTCGAGTATGCGTTGCGAGACCTGGATCAGCGCACGGGCGCGCCGATGCTCCGGGAGAGTGTTGCTCAGGATTGCGGAAACGATATCGGACTCCGCTCCGGCTTCCTGCGCCTCTTTCGACAAGGCAGCCTGACAATAGCCACAGTTCACATGCTGGGCCGTGATCAACCCGACCAACAGACGCTCGACCGGTGAAAGCACGCCATCCGCTTCCAGGTTGTCGTCCAGGGCCATGAATCC
>SLDH01000158.1 GCA_007125415.1 Roseovarius sp. | reverse complement strand
TTGGCATCGCTTTTGGGGTACGCCGATCGGGAGCTCGGCAGCGATCAACAATCATGAGAGATAATCTGGTGCGGTCGAGAAGACTCGAACTTCCACTCCGGTTAAGGAACAGCGACCTCAACGCTGCGCGTCTACCAATTCCGCCACGACCGCACTGACCATTCGTGGTCCGAGCGCATATAGACGAGGGCCGCGACCTTGTGAAGAGGCAAATCAAGCCGCAGACCTGCTTTTCTTCGCGTCTCCGTATCGCTAGAGATCGGCCTCATGGCAGAGTGGATGATCAGTGCCGGGCTGACCGGCTACAAGGAGGCCGAAGCCTTCATGGAAGACCGCGCAAGCCGCATCGCACGCGGCGAGGCGCCCGAATGCATCTGGCTGGTGGAACATCCGCCGCTCTATACGGCAGGCACCTCGGCCAGAGCGGAAGATCTGATTGAACCCGGAAGATTCCCTGTCTTTACCACGCGCCGCGGGGGGCAGTATACCTATCACGGTCCCGGGCAACGGGTGGTTTACGTAATGCTCGATGTGGGCGCGCGCGGGCGCGATGTGCGCCGCTTCGTCCAACAGTTGGAAAGCTGGGTTATCGCGGCGCTGGCCGAGTTCAATGTCACCGGGCACATCCGCGCGGGGCGCGTGGGTGTGTGGGTCGAACGTGACGACAGGCCCTTCACAGCCTCAGGCGATCGGCGCGAAGACAAGATCGCGGCCATCGGCATCAGGCTGCGGAAGTGGATCAGCTTCCACGGGCTTTCTATCAACGTGGACCCTGATCTGGAGCATTTCAGCGGGATCGTTCCCTGCGGCATCAGCGGCCACGGTGTGACCTCGCTGGTCGATCTGGGACTTCCCGTCAGCATGGCGGATCTCGATGTCGCGCTTGAACGCAGTTTCGCAAGGACCTTTCAAACCGCCGAATGACGCCACAGGCCGGATCGCTGCGGGGATTTGCCGCGAAATAAATGAGGCGCCGCACGGTTTCTGACATTGCTCCTGTCCGAGAGGCATTCTAAAACGGACGATACGAACGGGACGTCCGTGCGGGACTTGTTCCGCGCACGGAACATAAAATTTACCAAGGAGGGCAAGATGGCGGACGCAGCCATTCACGGCCACGACCACGAAGACAATCGTGGGTTCTTCACGCGCTGGTTCATGTCGACCAACCACAAGGATATCGGGATCCTCTACCTGATCAGCTCGGCCTTTGTGGGGCTGATCGCGGTGGCTTTCACCATCTACATGCGGATGGAACTGATGGAGCCCGGTGTGCGCTTCATGTGCATGGAAGGCATGCGTTTCATCGCCAATCCCGACGCCGTATGTACGCCGAACGGACATCTCTGGAACGTGATGATCACCTATCACGGCGTGCTGATGATGTTCTTCGTGGTGATTCCGGCCCTTTTCGGGGGATTCGGCAATTATTTCATGCCGCTCCAGATCGGCGCGCCCGACATGGCGTTTCCGCGGATGAACAACCTCAGCTTCTGGCTTTTCATCGCCGGGGTGTCGTTGGGGATTGCCTCTCTTCTGGCACCGGGCGGCAGCGGCCAACTCGGCTCAGGCGTGGGCTGGGTGCTTTATCCGCCGCTCTCGACGAACGAGGCCGGCATGTCGATGGATCTCGCCATTTTCGCGGTCCACGTCTCGGGCGCGTCCTCGATTCTGGGGGCGATCAACATCATCACGACATTCCTGAACATGCGTGCGCCGGGCATGACCCTCTTCAAGGTGCCGCTGTTTGCATGGTCGATCTTCGTGACCGCCTGGCTCATCCTGCTGGCGCTGCCGGTGCTGGCCGGGGCCATCACGATGCTGCTGACCGACCGTAATTTCGGCACCACCTTCTTCGATCCGGCCGGTGGCGGTGATCCGGTGCTCTATCAGCACATCCTGTGGTTCTTCGGCCATCCGGAGGTCTATATCATCATCCTGCCCGCCTTCGGCATCATCAGCCACGTGATCGCCACCTTCAGCCGCAAACCGATCTTCGGCTATCTGCCGATGGTCTGGGCGATGATCGCCATCGGCGCGCTCGGCTTCGTCGTCTGGGCGCATCACATGTACACGGTTGGAATGTCCCTGACGCAGCAGAGCTACTTCATGCTGGCGACCATGGTGATCGCCGTGCCGACAGGGGTGAAGGTGTTCAGCTGGATTGCCACGATGTGGGGTGGTTCGGTCGAGTTCAAGACACCGATGCTCTGGGCCTTCGGCTTCCTGTTCCTCTTCACCGTGGGCGGCGTCACTGGCATTGTTCTCAGCCAGGCAGCGGTGGACCGCTACTATCACGACACCTATTACGTGGTGGCGCATTTCCACTACGTGATGAGCCTCGGTGCCGTGTTCGGTATCTTCGCGGGCATCTACTTCTACTTCCCGAAGATGACCGGGCGCATGTATCCCGAATGGGCGGGCAAGCTGCACTTCTGGGCGATGTTCATCGGCTCCAACCTGACCTTCTTCCCGCAGCATTTTCTCGGCCGTCAGGGCATGCCGCGCCGCTATATAGACTATCCCGAGGCTTTCGCACTCTGGAACTACTGGTCCTCGATCGGCGCGTTCATCTCCTTTGCAAGTTTCCTGTTCTTCTTCGGGGTGATCTTCTACTCGCTCTTTCGCGGCGCCCGGGTGACAGAGGCCAACCCCTGGAACGAATATGCAGATACGCTGGAATGGACCGTGTCCTCGCCGCCGCCCGAACACACGTTCGAGCAACTTCCCAAGCGCGAAGACTGGGACAAGCAGCCAGCGCATTGACGCCTCGCTGAAAGCTTCAAAGGCCCCGGTGACAATCGGGGCCTTTTTCCTTGCGCTACCGCGGCATCGGATTTCCCGGCCTCCCTCCCCCCGATCAGACTGGACAGGATGTCTCGGTCTTGCCTAAGGTCAGGCCCATGCCCGCCCCATTGTCGCGGTACCGGGCCTTTTGGAGGGAACCCATGAACAGAATCAACAAGCGGCCGGATTTCACGGCCGATCTTTTCTCCAGTGATGCCGGTATGTCCTACACCCTGCCTGCCGAGATGTATTTCTCGGCGCAGACTCTCGCTGATGAAAAAGAGGCGATCTTCATGCGCTCATGGCTCTACGTGGCGCATGTGTCCGAGCTTTCCCAGCCGGGCCAGTACGTCACTGCCGAGTTTTTCGATCAGCGTCTTTACGTGCTGCGCACGGAAGGCGGCGAGATCAAGGCCTTCTTCAATGTCTGCCAGCACCGCGGCCATTCGCTCCTGAGCGGCAAGGGCACCACGCGACGGCTGATCGTCTGCCCCTATCATTCCTGGAGCTACGATCATGATGGCACGCTGCGGGCTGCGCCCAACTGCGCTCATGTCGATAGTTTCAACCGTGAGGAATTCGGCATCCCGGAAATCCGGGTGGATACGCTGGGCGGGTTCGTCTTCATCAATTTCGACCCAGATGCGCAGCCCATGGCCGAGCTCTATGCCGGTGCAGAGGCGCGCATCGATGCCATGTGCCCTGTTTCCACGGCACTGACGACCACCCGCGAGATAACCTTCGATATCGCCGGTAACTGGAAGAATGTGGGCGACAATCTGCTTGAATGCTATCATTGCGCCAGCACGCACAAGGCGTTCGTGGATCTGGTCGAGATGACCTCCTACAAGGTCGAGCTTCATGACAACTGGTCGATCCAGTCAGGCAGCTGCCGCTGCGACAACACGGCCTACGATTATGACGCCTCCAGCACCAGCACGGAATTTGCGACCCTCTTCATCTGGCCCTCCATGGCGGTGGTGAAATTTCCGGGTACCGAGGGGGTTGCGACCTTCAGCTTCACACCGACTGACCCGGAACTGACGCATCAGGTGTTCACCTATCATGCGCCTTCGCCTGACCTTACGGATGTCGAAAACCGGGCATTCGATTACTTTCGGGATGTCCTTGGCCCCGAGGATGTGGCACTCGTTGAAGACGTCCAGAGGGGCCTGCACTCGAAGGGCTATCATCAGGGGCGTTTCATGGTGGATCAGCAACGCTCGGAAATCAGCGAACATGCGGTGCATCATTTCCAGAACCTCGTGGCAAGGTCCCTGGGCATGGTCTGAAGAGGGCGGCGACGCTCAGACCGTGCGCCCTGTCGGTTTCGCTCCTTCACCCCCCGGTGGTGCCATGCTATCGGGGGGCAAACCGCTCCGGGGAAGCACATGTCCAACGAGATCCGCCTAGCCTTCGCGCATCCTTCCGCGCGCGCAGATGCCACCGCACCGGACGGGCCGCTTGACCGCATTTCCGTGCGTGATCATGTGGTCGAGGTCGAGATCGGTGCCTTTCAGGCCGAGCGTGGCACCACCCAGCGCATCTGTTTCAATGTCGTGGTGGAGGTGCGCCCGCTGACCCGCAGCATCGACGATGACGTGGACCGCATCCTCTCCTATGACAAGGTGACCGAGGCGATCATGGGTGAGCTTGCCGAAGAACGGCTCAACCTGCTGGAAACACTGGCCGAGCGCATCGCCGAGCGCATCCTGACCGAGCCGCAGGCGGTGCGCACTTTCGTGCGGATCGAAAAGCTCGATCGTGGCCCGGGCGCGCTGGGCGTCGAAATCGTCCGGTCGGTCGAGGATCTTGCCACCAAGCCGGTGAGCCCGACGAGTGACACAGCCCCGCGCCCCCATGTCGTCTTCCTGACCAACCGGGCCATCGCCTCGCCCAATCTGTCGCGCTGGATCGACCAGCTTGAGCAACGGGCCGAGCCGGTCATCCTCTGCGTGGGTCTGCCCGAGGCGGTCGCTCCCCGCACCGGCCACCGGATGACCCAGCGCCGGGTGGACCTGCTGGCCATCGAGCAGAATGCGTGGTGCCTTGCCGGGCGCGATGATCGCTGCGTCGTGGTCAACACCCGCACGGAACTCGACTGGGCCATGAAGAACGGACAGATCAGCGTCTGGGCACCATCGAAGATCGTCCTTGATGCGGTGGATGGTCCCACCGTCGGCCCGGATGATCCGGTGGCGCTGGCCGCGTGGTTTGCAGGCCATATGGATGGCTCGGATTTGCTGCTGATCGGGGAGGCGCCGCCCGACACCTCGCCGGTGCCCGTGCAGGTGCAGGATATTGCGCAATCGGGCCTATGAGCAGCTATTACCGCCCCATTGCGCGTTATGACCACGCCCGGCCCGAGCGCGCCCTGCCCCTTGCCGGTGGGTGGTGCTGGTTCGACACGGTCGAGGAATTGCGGCGCGATGCGCCGTCCCGACTGCGCCCGGCGTCGGAAGTGCCCGAGGCGGCTCTGGCCCGGCTCACGGCGGTGCGCAGCCCGATCTGCGACATCGCTTTCGATGCGCCCGCATTGATGGGCATCCTCAACATCACCCCGGACAGCTTTTCCGATGGCGGCCAGCATTTCGACCCCACGGATGCGCTGGCCCATGCCCTCGCCATGGAGCAGGCGGGTGCACGGGTGATTGATATCGGCGGCGAGTCCACCCGCCCGGGGGCAAGGGAAATCGCGGTGACCGAGGAGGTGGCGCGCACCGCCCCGGTGATCACGGCGCTGCGGCGTGAAGGGGCAATGCCCCTTTCCATCGACACCCGCAAGACCGCCGTGGCGCAGGCCGCGCAGGCTGCAGGTGCCGATATGGTCAATGATGTGTCGGGCTTCACCTTCGATCCGGCGCTCGCCCCGTTCTGCGCCGAGAAGGGCCTGCCTGTCTGCGTGATGCATGCGCAAGGCACGCCTGACGTCATGCAGGTGGACCCGCGTTATGATCATGTCGCCCTCGATGTCTATGATGCGCTCGCAGAGCGCGTCGAGGCGCTGACAGCGGCAGGCGTCGCCCGGGAGCGTATCATCGTCGATCCAGGTATCGGTTTTGGCAAGACGCTTGAGCATAATCTGATCCTGCTGCGCCATCTTTCGCTGTTTCATGGTCTGGGATGTCCGATTCTACTGGGGGCCTCGCGCAAACGCTTCATCGGCACACTGAGCGGGGTCGAAACGGCTCAGGACCGCGTTGCCGGCTCGGTCGCCGTGGCGCTTGCCGGCGTCGCGCAGGGCGTGCAGATGCTCCGGGTGCACGATGTGGCCGAACATGCGCAGGCCATCAAGCTCTGGCGGGCGGCCACTCAGGACTGACATCCACCAGTGAGCGCCCAAGAAAATTGCAAATTTTCTTGCCAAATTTCTTTCAAGAAATTTGCCCCCCGCCCCGCAACCGCTGAAAGAGGCGTTTGAGCTGGCCCAACTGGCTCAGGGCGATACCCCCCAAGATCAGGACCATGCCAAGGAGCAGGCCCGGTGGCAAAGGCTCCAGCAGGAATACCGCCCCGAACAAGACCGCCCAGACAGGCACCTGATAGTTAACCAGCGTCAGAAAGGACGGGCCAGCCTGGCGCGTGAGCAACACCAGCACCACCTGCGCAACAGCTGTCGGCAGCACTGCGATATAGAGAAGCGCACCGACCGTCCGGCTATCGAGCCCCGAGGGCACCCCCTCCTGCCAGAGTGCGACCGGCACAAGCAGGATGGCTGCCAGCAAAAGCACCGCAGCCGACAGGACGAGCATGTCCACAGCCGGGCAGAGCCGCGTGATGATCGAGCCCATCGCATAGCCAAAGGCCGCACCGATACAGGCCAGCCGGGCGAGAAGCTCCAGATCGGCGCCGCTGCTGGAAAAGGCCGCCGGGCCGATCAGCACGATCACCCCCATTGTGCCCATGACAAAGCCGGTGAGCCGTCGCAGATGCATCCGCTCTCCGGGGACAAGGAAATGTGCCAATGGCAACGTGAAAAGCGGGATCACGGCCATGCTGACACCCGCAAATCCCGAGGCGACCACCTGTTGCCCCCATGCCAGCAAAACGAAGGGAACCGCATTGCCCATGGCGGCCACACCAAGAGCAAAGCACCAGATCACCCGGTCATTCCTGCTACGCCACCCCGGCAGGCGCTTGCCCATCGCATAGAGGATCACCAGCAAGAAGAACGAGCCCAGCACAACCCTCGATGCGGCGAGGACAAAAGGCCCCACCCCGTCGAGCGCGATCTTCATGGCCATGAAGGACGCGCCCCACACGATGCCCAGAAACCCGAGCAGGAACCAATGGCGCGGCAAGATGGTGGGCGGCATACGTGACCTCGGCGACAACAGAAAGGGGTGCCCGCGCGGGACACCCCTTTCGACCACCTTTCAGTTCAGATCAGTTTTTCTCCTGATCCACAAGCTTGCCAGCGGAAATCCACGGCATCATGCCCCGCAGTTTTGCCCCGGTCGCTTCGATCATGTGTTCGTCATTGAGACGGCGCGTCGCCTTGAACATCGGCTGGCCCACAGCGTTCTCCTGCATGAAATCGCGCACGAACTTGCCGGTCTGGATGTCGCGCAGGATCGCCTTCATCTCGGCTTTGGTCTGCTCATAGGGCAGCACACGCGGACCTGAGACATACTCGCCATATTCGGCGGTGTTGGAAATGGAGTAGTTCATGTTGGCGATGCCGCCCTCATAGATGAGATCCACGATCAGCTTGACCTCGTGCAGACACTCGAAATAGGCCATCTCCGGCGCGTAGCCGGCCTCGACGAGGGTTTCGAAACCCATGCGGATGAGCTCGACCAGCCCGCCGCAGAGCACCGCCTGTTCGCCGAAGAGATCGGTCTCGCATTCCTCGCGAAAATTGGTTTCGATGATGCCGGAGCGCCCGCCCCCGATGGCCGAACAATAGCTGAGGCCGATCTCGAGCGCACGGCCCGAGGCGTCATTATCCACCGCAACGAGACAGGGCACGCCACCGCCCTTGACATACTCGCCGCGCACCGTGTGACCCGGGCCCTTGGGCGCCATCATGATCACATCGACACCGGGCTTGGGCTCGATCAGCCCGAAATGGATATTGAGCCCGTGCGCAAAGGCAATCGCCGCGCCCTCGCGGATATTGTCATGGACATATTTGCGATAGGTCTCGCCCTGCAACTCGTCGGGCATGGTGAACATCATCAGGTCGCACCAGGCGGCGGCTTCGGCGATTTCCATCACCTTCAGCCCTTCGCTTTCAGCCTTTCTGGCTGAGGGCGAGCCCTCGCGCAGCGCCACGACGACATTCTTCGCGCCGCTGTCGCGCAGGTTGAGAGCATGGGCATGGCCCTGGCTGCCATAACCAAGGATGGCCACGTTGAGATCCTTGATCAGATTGATGTCGCAATCGCGGTCATAGTAAACGCGCATGATTTTCTCCTGTCAGTGTTTCATTGACGCGGAGACTACGCTTCAGCCCCTCAAAAGCTGCTGCGATTCTCACTTGGATAGCTGTATTTTTTGGGTATTTATGCTAAGAAGAAGAAAAAGG
>SLDH01000202.1 GCA_007125415.1 Roseovarius sp. | reverse complement strand
TGCTATGTGCCCAGCGGCAAGTTTCCCATGGTGGCCTCGGCACATATGTCAGTCGTGACCGCAGCTGTGGCGGGGGTGCCGCGCATCCTTGCCGCCACGCCACCTTTCAAGGGAGAGCCCAATCCCGGCGTGATCGCGGCGATGCATATAGGCGGTGCCCATGAGATTTATGTTCTGGGCGGCATCCAGGCTGTCGGCGCCATGGCGATCGGCACCGAGACGATCAAGCCCGTCGACATGCTTGTCGGCCCCGGCAACGCCTTTGTCGCCGAAGCCAAGCGCCAGCTTTACGGCCGGGTGGGTATCGATCTTTTCGCGGGACCGACCGAAACCATGGTCATCGCCGACGAGACCGCCGCTGATGCCGAGCTTTGCGCGACCGATCTTCTGGGCCAGGCCGAGCATGGCTACGACTCGCCCGCCGTGCTGGTCACCAATTCGGAGAAGCTGGCACGCGGCACGATGGAGGAGATCGACCGCCTGCTGAACATCCTGCCCACGGCCGACACGGCGCGGACCAGCTGGCAGGATTATGGCGAGATCATCGTTTGTGACAGCTATCAAGAAATGCTCGAGGTGGCCAATGACATCGCCTCGGAGCATGTGCAGGTGATGACCGACCGTGACGACTGGTTCCTTGACAACATGCATTCCTATGGTGCCCTGTTCCTCGGACCGCGCACCAATGTGGCCAATGGCGACAAGGTGATCGGCACCAATCACACCCTGCCCACCAAGAAGGCCGGCCGCTATACCGGCGGGCTTTGGGTCGGCAAATTCCTCAAGACCCACAGCTATCAGAAAATTCTGACCGATGAGGCGGCGACCCTCATTGGCGAATACGGATCACGCCTGTGCATCCTCGAAGGCTTTGTCGGACATGCCGAGCAGTGCAACGTGAGGGTTCGACGCTATGGCGGGCTGAACGTGCCTTATGGCGAGGCCGCGGCCTATCGTGACGTGGCCGAATGACACCAGGGCGCGCTCCGGACTGGCAGCTTGCGGGACGGCGCGCGCTGGTCACAGGGGCCGGGCGGGGCATCGGGCTTGCCATCGCGCAGGCCTATGCCGCCGCCGGGGTGGATGTCACGCTCTGCGCCCGCTCGTCGGAAGAGATCGAAGCGGCGGCGACAGAATTGCGCGAGCAGGGCCTGGCGGCCCATGCGCTGACCGTCGATGTGACCGACATCGAAGGCTTTGCCGCGCAGATCGCCGATCTGCCGCCCTTCGACATTCTGGTGAACAATGCCGGGACGAACCGCCCCAAACCCCTCTCTGCGGTCTCGGCAGAGGATTTCGACGCCATCATGTCGATCAACCTGCGCGCGGCGGTCTTCACGTCGCAGACGGTGAGCGCGCGGATGCAAGCGGCGGGCCTGCGCGGCTCGATTATCAACATGTCCTCACAGATGGGCCATGTCGGGGCGGCCAATCGCACGATCTACTGCGCCTCGAAATGGGGGCTCGAGGGGTTCACCAAGGCGCTGGCCCTCGAGCTGGCACCGGCGGGCATCCGGGTCAACACGATCTGTCCGACCTTCATCGAGACCCCCATGACCGCACCGTTTTTCGCCGATCAGGCTTTCGCCCGCGATGTGCTGACCAGGATTCCGCTCGGCCGGGTCGGGCAGGTGTCGGAGGTTGTCGGTGCGGCGCTTTACCTTGCCTCGGACATGTCCGGCCTGATGACCGGCAGCGCTCTCATGCTCGATGGCGGCTGGACCGCGCAATGAAAGGTGAACCTGCGTTTACCGCCGCAAAGATGGCCATTCGAGATGAACTGGAGCCCTTGATCAGATCGCCGCACGAAAGAGAGCCGAGCCTGCGCCCGCAGGACAGCCAATGCACCGCAGCCGACCCGATGAAGGAGGCAGAATCATGAACTCCCGCCCTCGCACCGGGATCATCGGCCTTGGGTCCATGGGATATGGGATGGCACAATCCCTGCTGCGCGCCGGGCATGATGTTCTGGCCTTTGATATCGCCGCCGAGCCGGTCGCGCGGATCGTGGCCGACGGCGCGCGCAGCGGCGACATCGAACACCTTGCTGCCGAGATGGATTGCGCCGTGATCGCGGTTCTGAACGCCGCACAGACCGCGACCGTTCTGCTGGGCCAACCTGACCGGCCCGGCCTTGTCGGACTGATGCGGCCCGGTGCCACCATCATTTCCTGTGCGACCATTGCGCCCGAGGATGCGCGGCGGCTTCACGCCAGGGCCGCAAAGGCAGGGCTGCATTATCTGGATGCGCCGATTTCGGGCGGTGCCGGCAAGGCTGCTGCGGGCAAGCTGTCGATCATGGCCGCGGGCAAGGTACAGGCCTTTGGCGGTGCGCATCCGGCGCTGGACGCCATGGCGGAGGTCGTCTTTGACATGGGGCGCGAGCCCGGTCGGGGTTCGGCGATGAAGGCGGTCAACCAGATGCTGGTCGGCATCCATATCTCGGCCATGGCCGAAGCGATCACCTTCGCCTTGTCGCAAGGCATCGACCCCGCGCGCTGTCATGAGGTCATCACACGCTGCGCCGGCACCTCATGGGCGTTTGAAAACCGCGCGCCTCATGTGGTTGGTGGAGATTACCACCCGGCCTCGGCCGTCGATATCTGGCCAAAGGATCTGGGTATCGTGCTGGATGCCGCGCGTGCAGCAAGGTTTCCCGCACCGCTGACGGCGGCCGCCCTGCAGCAATTCCTCGCAGCATCCGGCTCCGGGTTGGGCGGCGAGGACGATGCCGCCGTGGCAAAGGTCTATGCGCGCAATGCCGGATTGCAACTGCCAGGAGACGGGCAATGATCATTGGAGCTATCGGTGATGATTTCACAGGCTCGTCCGATCTGGGCCTGACACTCTCGGCGGGCGGGATGCGCGTGGTGCAATACACGGGCATTCCTTCCAGCAAGGCCGAGCAGAACGTCGATGCCGGCATCATCGCGCTCAAAATCCGCTCGGCACCGGTGGCTGACGCTGTGGCCAAGGCGCGCGCCGCCCTGCGGTGGTTACGTGATCAGGGTGTGCATCAGATCATTTTCAAATATTGCTCAACCTTCGATTCAACGAAAGAAGGCAATATCGGCCCGGTGATCGATGCGCTGCGCGCTGATCTGGGCGATACGGGGGCAGTGATCATCTGCCCGGCCTTTCCGGCAACCGGGCGGCTGCTCTTCATGGGTCATCTCTTCGTGAATGACCGGCTACTGAACGAAAGCGGTATGCAGAATCATCCGCTGACGCCGATGACCGACCCCGATATTCGCCGCTGGCTTGGCTATCAGACCCGGCATGGCGTGGGCCATCTGCCCCTGTCGGATCTGCGCGCGGGCGGAGGGCGGGCGCGGCTGGGCCGCGAGCTTGCCGAGGGCCGGCCGCTGGTCGTATGTGACGCGATAGAGGATGTCGATCTGGTTGCGCTTGCCGAGGTGTGCACCGAGGCCACGCTGGTCACGGGCGGGTCGGGGATTGCCCTTGGCCTGCCCGCCTTGCATGGCTTCAGCGCGCAGGCCAGCCCGCGCTGGCAAGGTGAAAGCGGACGTCCCGCGCTATGCCTGTCGGGCTCGTGTTCGCGCGCCACGCGCGGGCAGATCGCCGCTCATGCCCGCGCCGGGGGCAGCCAGCAGCAGCTTGACATTGCTGCGCTGCTCGACGGGCGGCTTGATCTGGATGCGTTGGTCGACTGGGCGCTGGCCGCGCCCGGTCTGCCCCTGATCCATTCCAGCGACGACCCGGCGCAGGTGGCGCTTTGGCAGGAGCGCTATGGGGCCGAACATATGGCGTCTGCCATCGAGAAGGCCTTCGGCACCCTCGCCCGACGGGCCGTGACACGCGGTGTCGGCCGTCTGATCAGCGCGGGTGGCGAAACATCGGGCGCTGTCGTGAGCGCGCTGGGAATCGAGGCGCTGGAAATCGGCCCCCCCATCGATCCGGGCGTGCCAGCCTTGCGCGCCGGGGGGCGTGGTCTGATGCTGGCGCTGAAGTCGGGGAATTTCGGTGCCGAGGATTTTTTCATGAAAGCCGCGGAGAAGCTCGCTCATGACGGATGAAGAGACCCGTCTGGCTCGAGATCTCTGCCAGCAAGCAGCCTCGCTATTTCAGCGCGGGTTCACGTGCGGCAGCAGCGGCAATATTTCTGCCCGCTTGCCGGATGGGCGATTTCTGGTCACCCCGACCGGCGCATCGCTTGGCGCGCTGGCCCCGGCGATGATCTCGGTTCTGGCGCCGGATGGATCCATTCTCGATGGTCCCGCCCCGAGCAAGGAATGGCTCCTGCATGAGGCGTTCTACGCCACGCGACCCGATACCGGTGCTGTCGTGCATCTGCATTCCACCTATGCCACGGCACTGTCCATTCTGGACGGGCTTGACCCGGATAACGTCCTGACCCCGATCACGCCCTATGCGATCATGCGGCTGGGCAAGGTGGCGTTGCTACCCTTCTTCCTGCCCGGTGACGCCGCAATGGGCGAAGCCGTGCGCGCGCTGCGCGGAGCACGCACGGCCGTACTGCTGGCCAATCACGGACCGGTCGTGGCAGGCACAAGCCTGAAAACTGCCATTGATGCCATGGAAGAGTTCGAGGAAACGGCGAAGTTAATGATCCTGACGCATGGCATGGGGCGGCGTCGACTCAGCGATGACGAAGTGGCCGCCCTCGTGCAGAAATTCGACGTGGACTGGACTACATGATGGAAATGGTCTCACAAGCGCAGTTTTCGGCCAATACCGGATTTTTATGGAGGGAACTGCCTTTCACCGACCGTATCCGCGCCGCCGCAGCAGCAGGGTTCGATGCAGTCGAGTTCCATGACGAGGCGCAGGGCAGCGATCTGACACAGATCCGCGATATCCTGGCCGAGACCGGGTTGCCCGTCTGTGGACTGAATGTGCGAATGGGCGCAACGGCAGGGTGCGCGGCCTTGCCGGGTCACGAGGATCAGGCCCGCCGCGATGTGGATGAAGCTTTGAGGGTAGCAGAGGCTCTTGGCGCAGGCGCTGTGCATGTGCTGGCAGGTCGTACGAGCGCAGATGCGGACCGTGCGGCCTATACGCGGGTGCTGCGCCATGCGCTCGACGCGGGCGACCGTACCATCCTGATCGAGCCGATCAGCCGTGCCGCGATACCGGACTATTTCCTGCACGACATCTCCGAGGCTGCCGCACTGATTGATGAGATCAGCCATGCGCGGCTGAAAATCCTGTTCGATTGCTTTCATATCGCCATGGAAGGGGGAGAGATCCAAGCGGCTTTTGACCAACACGCAGCGCGAATCGGCCATGTCCAGATCGCGTCGGTTCCCGACAGGCATGAACCCGGCACCGAAGATGACCTCGACCCGGCTTCGGTGATCGGGCACATGCAAAGAGCAGGATATCAGGGCCCTTTCGGCTGCGAATACCACCCGCGCAGTTCGGTCGAGGCCGGGTTGTCCTGGCGCGCGGGGTTGCGCAACCGCTGACATTCGTTCGCGTCGCACCTGTCTTTTGTCCTTGCGTCCGCGGTGGCCGGCACGGTTGCCGGGAGGCCGGGCCCTGCCCCGGGCTGGTCGCCATGAACGGGAAGAGACAACCTTTCGTCGCGATCCCGCGAAACAGCTTCGCGACAGACGCAGGGTGGGCTTTTCAGCCCCCTGTCAGACCGTCTGACGCCGCTCGAGCTCGGCGCGGATCTGTTCGGCCTCGAAACGCGCTTCGCGCAGGCCTTCCATTGTCGCTGCCAGTTCGGCCTCGGTCTGACTGAGTTGATTGGTCAGCTCCGCTTCGCGCTGTTGCAGATAGGTGATCGCCTGATCGCGGGTTTCCTCGGCCTCGTGCAATTCCTGTGCCATGCGCTCCAATTCGCCGACATCCGAACTGCTGACCCGGATGAAGCGATGCACCAGCCAGTTGGCAAACCAACCGAGGCAGAACGCCACGAACAGAACGACGGCTGTCGCTATGATAAACTCGGTTCTGTTCATTCCGCGCTGTCGCCCTGTCCCTCGTCCCCTGCCTCTTCATCTACCGGTTCTTCAAGGCTTTCAAGAGTTGTTTGTATCTCCTCTATGGGCTCGGGACGGATCAGCTTGAACTCGATCCGGCGGTTTGCCTCGCGGCCTTCCTCAGTGCTGTTGTCGGCGATGGGCTGCGTTTCGCCGTAACCCTTGACGGTGACGGAAGCGGTCAGCACCCGCCGGTTACGCAACTCGGCCAGAACGGCGCGGGCCCTTTCGAGGCTCAGGCGCTCATTCATCTCGGCGCGCCCCTGGCTGTCGGTATGGCCGCCGATCTCGAGGCGCAGATCACCACATTTGCGCATGATCTCCGCGATATCGTCCATGATCGCCCCACCCTCGGCATCGATGGTCGATGAGCCCGGCTCGAACCTGATCTTGCGATCCACCTGCACCTCGGCCAACAGCGCTTCACACTCGTCCGGCGTTGGCATGCTCGAGACCGGGTCCAGCGCCTTCTGGTAGGTCACGTCAATTTCATAGCTCGCACCGTCGCTCAGCTTTTCCGACAGCAGAGCCGCGATCTCCTGTCGTGCATCCTGCCTGCCGGTATTGCCGCTGACGCGGATCAGGTCCGGTGTGACCGTTGCGGCCCCGTTGGACAGGTAGCCAAGCGCCTCCAGCCCCGCAAGAACGCGCAGAGGCCAATCTGAGGGCAGGTCTTCCTCCACCACACGCAAGGCCGTGTGGACCGCATCCGACCGGAACCGCGCCTTGGCAAAGCTGTCGGCGGTGCTGCGCATCATCTCGCTGCCAACGCGGCCGCGCAACTGGATCAGCCCCTCGGGTGACAGAGTGGCGATGAATTCGGGAACTTCCTGCTCCTTGTCCTCGGATCGGGTCAGCACCGCATGAAGCGCAAATACATCTGGCAAGGCGGCATCCAACTCGCCCACCACAAGATCGAATTCGCTTTCGGATATCCCTTCGGCGGCAATCAAGGAGATATCGGCATCCGAAAACGTGACCGACCCTTCCCCAAGCCGGGCAAGGGCCGCGATAGCTTCGACGGCGGCGCGCCCCCATTGCGGAGAGGGCACACCGAGCCCGATCACGCAATCGGTTTTCCCGCTCAGGCCTGCTTCACCCGCAGCGCGGAGGATCATGTCGCGGGCTTCCTCGGTATCGGCCGAGCAGGCATCGAAGCGGCCTGCGCCATTCTCCGCGATCAGATAGCGCAAGGTGAAAGGCGTGATCACGGGGCGGGGGGCTGAAATATCGAGGCCGAGCCGCACCCCATCGGGCACCGAGCGCGCCAGTTCGATCTCGATCTGGCGCTTCTCCTGCTCGCTCTGCGTCATCGCCTTGACGACGACCCGCCGCGAATCCACCGAAACCTTCGAGCGCGGCAACCTTTCGAGCGAGGAAATGGCAAAGTCCAGCGCCGCGTCCCAGGTCTCGGGCGTCGGATAATCGGCTGTCTCAAGGAAGTCGGCCACCTCATGACCGTCCACGCCGGCTTGAATACGGGCGATCAGCGCATCGCGATCCATGGCGGAGGGAATCAGCCCGATGACCGAGATACCGCTGTCATTACGCAGGATTTCGAGCGAGAACCTTGGCGGAGCGATTTCGGCGCTGTCCTCCACCAGCATCTGATCGATCAGCCGCGCGGCATCCACCACGCCGCCCGCGATTGACAATGCCTTGAAGCGGCCCGCCTCGGAGGGCGCGGTGCCGGCCAGAAACACCTGCAGGCCGCTTGAATCCACTTCGGTCCAGGTCAGCCCTTCCTCATCCAGCGCCCTGAGCACGCCGCTGCGCGACTGATCCTCGATTGCGATAACTGCAAATCGCGCCGCCAGAAGGCAAAGGCCTGCTGAAACGAGAAAGACCGCCGCAACACCGAAAAGCGAGGAGAGACGCATTGAACGAAGCCGCCTTTGTTTCTGATTGCCGGCTGTTCTAGGCCCTCACCAAGGCATGTGCAATCACAGCAGCAGCGCGACGGCGAAAAACGGCAAAGGGGCGAGGCCCGCATCCCGGTTTGACCGGAAAAGCCGCAAGAGCCCCGGGCCATCTTCCATGTCGAACCGCGCCATCTGCCAGACCATATGCACACCCATGGCCCATGGCCCCAGCAGGGCGACTAGCACCATGAACGGGTGCCCTCCCTTCGCCGCGAGGATCACCGCTGCGGCCATCAGGAGCACGCTCAGCACCAGGAATCGTTTCAGCCAGACCGCCGTGCGCGCCCCGAAGAGAAGCGCTGTTGATTTCACCCCGATCAGCGCATCGTCCTCGGCATCCTGATGGGCATAGATCGTGTCGTAAAACAGTGTCCAGGCGATGCCCGCCAGATAGAGCAGCACCGCTGGCAGCCCAAGGTTGCCGGAATGGGCCGTCCATGCCAGCAGCGCGCCCCAGTTGAACGCAAGCCCCAGAAAGACCTGCGGCCACCAGGTAAACCGCTTGGCGAACGGGTAGACACAGACCGGCATCAGCGCCAATACGCCGAGCATGATG
>SLDH01000204.1 GCA_007125415.1 Roseovarius sp. | reverse complement strand
GCGTCAGGCCCAGACAGGCCATCAACTGCCGTGGATTGTCGAAACGCTGGAAGTCCCCGACCTCGGCCACCACGGGCACTGCGACGACCTGTCTTCACCCGGTCTCCGGCCTTCGCCGGGATGAGCGATGGCACCTCCACGATGCCGTCATGTTCCAGCTCGACAAGCTGGCGACAGAGGCCATAACCGCGCGGGCCAGCTTCACAGCAGAAATGCAACCGCCTTCCGTCTGCAGCCAGTTTCTCCACCAGATTTCGGACATGACGCCCGGTGCGGACCCTTGCCCCGGTGGCGGATGTCGCCGCGACGCTCCCCCTGCGCAACCGCAAACCATGTCGTCGCCTTGTGGACATCCCACCCGATGAACGTGCCGGCCTGCATATGGTCCCTCTCCCATTCTCGAGCCTCTGCACCGGCCCATCCGGCGCAACCCCCGACTGCAGAATGCCGAAAGAGCGACCACCGAGCCAGTCAGCTCAGGGCGCAATCATGGGGCCCAAGCACCTGCGCATTCACGCCTCCAAACGCCCACCCAAATCAAGGCGCGGCCCCTCGCGCATGGGCTGAACCATGGCTCCGAAACCTTCTTCCCGCGCAGGTCTGTCAAAGCGGTTGTCTGCGGATCAGCTTGCCGCCTTCATCAGCCCCTCGGCCTCCAGCCTCTTGTGCGCAGCGTCAAGCGCGCGCCATGCGCGTTCGATCAGCATGTCCACCTCCGCCATGGTGATCACGAGAGGCGGCGAAATGACCATCCGATCCCCCACATGGCGCATGATCAGATTGTTCGCGAAACATTCCTCTCGGCAGATCAGCCCGGCGGTGCCCGGATCAGCGGCGAATTTCGCGCGAGACGCCTTGTCAGGGGTGAGCGCAAGCGAGCCCATGAGCCCCACGATCACGGCTTCACCGACCAGCGGATGATCCGCAAGCCCGGCCCATTTCTCGGCCAGATAGGGAGCGGTTTCGCTGCCGGCGCGAGTGACGATGCCCTCCTCTTCCAGCAGGCGCAGGTTCTCCAGCGCCACGGCACAGGCCACCGGATGTCCCGAATAGGTGTAGCCATGGGCAAACTCGCAGCCATCCAGCACCTCGGCAATCTCGTCGGTCACAACCGATCCGCCCACGGGCTGGTAGCCGCTGCTCAGACCCTTGGCGATGGTCATGATATCGGGTTTGATGTCATAGGTCTCGCTGCCGAACCACTTGCCGGTGCGCCCGAAGCCACAGATCACCTCATCGGCAATGAGCAGAATGTCATGCTCGGCGCAGATGCGCTGGATTTCCGGCCAGTAGGACGCGGGCGGAATGATCACGCCGCCGGCCCCCTGCACCGGCTCCCCGATGAAGGCGCCAACATTCTCGGCGCCAAGCTCGAGAATTTTCTCTTCGAGCTGGCGGGCGCGGGCAAGGCCGAATGCCTCGAAATCCATGTCGCCGCCCTCGCCCCACCAATAGGGCTGATCGATATGGTGGATATCGGGGATTGGCATGCCGCCCTGCGCATGCATGGCCGCCATCCCGCCCAGCGAGGCGCTGCCCATGCTGGAGCCATGATAGGCATTCTTGCGGCTGATGATCGCCCGCTTGGACGGTTTGCCCTTCTGCTCCCAATAGGTGCGCACGAGCCGGATATTGGTGTCATTCGCTTCCGAACCCGATGAGGCAAAGAAGACATGGTTGAGATCGCCGGGCGTCAGTTCGGCGATGCGCCTGGCAAGCGCGATCACCGGCACATGGGTGGTCTGGAAGAAGGTGTTGTAATAGGGCAGTTCCTTCATCTGCCGCGCGGCGACCTCGGCCAGTTCCTCGCGGCCATATCCAAGATTGACACACCAAAGCCCTGCCATCGCATCGAGAAACTCATTGCCTTCGCTATCGGTCAGGGTGACGCCCTTGGCCCGGGTGATCACCCGGGCACCTTTCTTGCGCAGGTCATTGCCATGGGTGAAGGGATGAAGGTGATGCGCAGCATCGAGCGCCTGCAGTTCGGCGGTGGGCATGTGGTTCGAGATCATGGCCATGAGGGTAACCTTTCAGGAAGAGGGCGGTTGGTGCCGATGCACCACTGGCCCCATAATATGATCAAATTATTGCGGCGGTCAATCCAAGGCAGAGCGCGGGGCCGGACATTGCCGCATGATCGGCTCGCTCAGCCAGCATCCTTGCCTACATTCTCGGCAAAGGCAGTCTCGAAAGCCTTTTGCTGGTCGTCCGAGGCATCGGTCTGATAATTTGCTTTCCACGCGTCCATGGTCATGCCGTAGAATACCTCACGGGCCTCGTCCTTGCTCATGTCGATCCCGCGGGCATTTGCGGCCTCCTGATACCAGCGGCTCAGACAGTTGCGGCAAAAGCCGGTGAGATTCATCATGTCGATATTCTGCACATCCGTGCGCTTTTCCATCAAATGCTCGCGCAGGGCACGGAAGGCGGCCGCTTCAAGCTCGATACGGGTCTGATCATCCATTGGGGGTCTCCTTTCTGGGCTAACATGCGTCTCGATCCCGAAAGGTTCAAGCCCGGTGCCTATCAGCCATTCTCGCGCAGGACATTCCCGGCAAGGTAGAGCGAGCCGCAGATCAAGATGCGACACGGGGTGCCCTCGGCCCGTTTCAGGATGGCGCGGATCGCCTCTTCCACCCCATCTGCCCCGGAGGCAGGCAGATTGCACTGACGTGCGATTCGGGCTGTCTCGGCAGCGGGCAGCGTGTTCGCCTCCCCGGGGATGGAGACGGCGGTGAGGCTTTGCGCCACCGATGCCAGCGGCGCGAGATATCCGGCGACATCCTTGGTGTTGAGCATCCCGCAGATCAGATGCGTTGGGCGCGCGGGCAGCTCTGCCAGATGCTGCGCCAGCGCCATGCCCGCCGCCGGGTTGTGCCCCCCGTCAAGCCATAATTCAGCACCGCCCGCAGCCTGTACAAGCGGCCCTTCGACAAGCCTCTGCATCCGTGCAGGCCATTGCGCCCCTGTCATCGCCCCTTCAAGCGCCGTATCTCCGAGGTCCAGATGCCGCAGCGCCGCAATCGCCGCGCCCGCATTCTCGACCTGATGCGCGCCGGGCAGGTTGGGCAGCGGCAGGTCACACAGCCCTGTTTCGTCGCTGTAGATCAGGCGGCCCCGTTCCTCGGCCACATGCCAGTGCTGCCCATGGGCCAGAAGCGGCGCGCCAAGGCGGCGCGCGTGATGTTCGATCACAGCCTCCGCCTCGGGCATTTGGGGGCCGACGACACAGGGCACGCCGCGCTTGAGGATACCGGCCTTTTCGCCCGCGATCAGTTCCAGCGTGTCGCCTAGAAATCCCTCATGATCCATGGACACGGGCGTTATGATCGTAAGCTTCGGGTCTGTAATCACGTTGGTCGCATCCAGCCGCCCGCCCAATCCCACCTCCAGCAAGGTGTAGTCGGCAGGCACTCTCGACATCGCCAGCAGAGCGGCACAGGTGGTGATCTCGAAATAGGTGATCGGCACGCCACCATTGACGGCATAACACTCGTCAAGGACCTCGCTCAGATGCGCCTCGGTGATCAATGCGCCCGCAAGCCTGATCCGCTCGTGAAACCGCGCCAGATGCGGCGAGGTATAGGCATGGACACGGCGACCTTCCGCCTCCAGCCCGGCGCGGATCATCGCCTGGGTAGAGCCTTTGCCATTCGTTCCGGCGAGGTGGATCACCGGCGGCAGGGCATCTTGCGGATTCCCAAGTGCCTCCAGCAGACGCCAGACCCGGTCCAGCGTGAGGTCGATGATCTTGGGGTGCAGCGCCATCATCCGCTCAAGGATGACGTCGGATCCGGGCGCGCTCATTTCTTCCTTTTGCCCGTCTTACCATCGTCTGATGCAGGCGCGGGCTGCTTCTCGGCCACAGCCGCCTGCTGCGTCTCGGCCGGAGAAGGTGCAGGAAGATCGCCGGCCAAGGCAGGCGTCAAGCCGAGCAGCAAGCGGGTGATGGTGATCAGTTCGCCGCGCAGCTTGGTGCGGCGGATCACGCGGTCAAGCATGCCATGGTCGAGCAGATACTCGGCGCGCTGGAACCCTTCAGGCAGACGTTCGCGGATGGTCTGCTCGATCACGCGTGGCCCGGCAAAGCAGATCAGCGCGTTCGGCTCGGCGATCTGAACATCGCCCAGCATGGTATAACTGGCCGTGACCCCGCCGGTGGTGGGATGGGTCAGCACGACGATATAGGGCAGGCCCGCCTCTTTCAGCATCTGCACGGCCACAGTGGTGCGCGGCATCTGCATGAGGCTCAGAATACCCTCCTGCATCCGCGCGCCCCCGGCGGCCGAAAACAGGATCAACGGCCGTTCGAGGCGCACGGCCTCTTGGGCGGCGGCGATGATGGCATTGCCCACATACATCCCCATGGACCCTGCCATGAAGGAAAAATCCTGCGCAGCCGCGACGATGGGCGTGCGCCCGATCTCGCCCAGCGCGACCAGCATCGCCTCTTTCTCGCCGGTTTCTTTCTGTGCGGCGCGGAGCCGGTCGGGGTATTTCTTCTGATCGCGAAACTGCAAGGGATCCGCTGCGGGCTCAGGCACCGCAACCTCGGTGAAAAGCCCGCCATCGAAAAGGGCGGCAAAGCGGGCACGCGGGCTGATCGCCATGTGATGTCCGCAGCTTGTGCAGACATTGAGATTCTCGCTCAATTCGCGGTGAAACAGCATGGTGCCGCATTCATCGCATTTCGTCCAAAGGTTCTCGGGAATTTCGCGGCGCGAGAAGATCGAATTGATCCTCGGACGCACGTAATTGGTGATCCAGTTCATCCCGGAAAGGCCCCTTCGGCTTGGCTGCGCCGTTGAGATAAGCCCACCGGCGGCGAAATGCAATCAGCAGCGCACGGCCAGACGCGCCACCAGCCAGGTGCAAAGCAGCACCAGCATCTCCACCGGCATCCATTGTTGAAGAAAGGCGCTGTCCGAAAGCGAGAAAGGATAGCTGAACAATGCCAGGCCATCAAAATTGCCTTCGGGCGCGGTGAGCGCGATGGCGATCGTGTTGTTGACCAGATGCAGCGCGATGGCCGGGCCCAGCGTTCCGCTGCGTGCGGTCAGATCGGCCGCCACCACCCCGAAGGCCCCGGCCCAGAGCACGATGAGCATCGCGCTGTCCTGCTGGCTTTCCGGGCTGTAATGAAGCACGGCAAAAAGCAGCGAGGGCAGCAAGATCCACACCGCCGGATTGGCAATGCGCGCGGCCAGCTGGCTTTGCAGATAGCCGCGAAAGATCATCTCTTCGGTCGAAGTCTGGATAAGCAGGCCGATCAGAGTGAGCGGCAGCAGAAGCAACCAGACGCTGGGGTTCATGTTGAGCGAGGGGGTCAGATCATCAGGCGTAGGCAGCACCATCATGATCACGAAGATCGCCACATGAAACTTGACCAGCCCCATGATCACCGCACGGAACTGCGCGATAGCGAGCGGCAACGGCCCAAGCAGGCTGAAGAAGCCTCGATCATGAAACATCCGCAGGCTGATGGCCAGCGCGAAGGCCATGATCAGAAAGAAATAGAGATTGATCAGGGCCGTCACCGGTGACGACCCTGATGCCAGATCTTCGCGCAGGCGCGCGCGCAGGTCACCCGGCAGAAGCGCCGCCTCGAGCGAGGTGTAGACACCGCTGAGCAGCATGAAAAGCACTGCAAAAGCGATGCAGCCGCAGATCAGACGCCACAAGGCGCGGCTGGGGCGGGCGGGCGCGACAAGGCGCTCGTGCGGGCGGTAATTCATGCCCGTTTGTTACGTGGCGATGGCGCGCAGTGCAATCGGGCATGATGCCCGATGCGGCAGAGCCGCCGCTCCGAGCCGGCCGCCCTGCCCGTCTCCTCCTTGTTTCTCGCGCGCCAACAGCCTATTCCGGTGCATAGAATTCTGAGGGACAACCGCCATGACCAAGTTCGACAAATCCAGACTGCCCAGCCGCTATGTGACGGAAGGCCCGTCCAAGGCGCCGCATCGCTCCTATTACTACGCGATGGGCATGACCGAAGAGGAAATCCATCAGCCTCTCGTCGGCGTAGCCACCTGCTGGAACGAAGCCGCCCCCTGCAACATCGCGCTGAGCCGGCAGGCCCAGGCGGTAAAGATGGGCGTGAAACAGGGCGAAGGTACACCGCGCGAGTTCACCACCATTACCGTGACCGACGGAATCGCCATGGGCCATGAGGGGATGCGCTCGTCGCTGGCAAGCCGCGAGGCGATTGCCGACACGGTCGAGTTGACCATGCGGGGCCATTGTTATGACGCGCTTGTGGGGCTGGCCGGCTGCGACAAGAGCCTGCCGGGGATGATGATGGCCATGGTGCGGCTCAATGTGCCGTCGGTCTTCATCTATGGCGGATCGATCCTGCCGGGCCGGTCGCCCGATGTGCCCGAGGTGCCTGATGATTTCAAGAATCGTGATCTGACGGTGCAGGACATGTTCGAAGCGGTTGGCCGCAACCAGAATGGCACATTGTCGGAGGCAGCACTCGATGTGCTGGAACGTGTGGCCTGCCCCTCGGCCGGGGCCTGCGGCGGCCAGTTCACCGCCAACACCATGGCCTGTGTCTCCGAGGCGATCGGCCTTGCCCTGATGAATTCCTCGGGCATGCCCGCCCCCTATGAGAGCCGCGACCAATATGGCGAAGCCTCCGGCCGGGCGGTGATGACCCTTCTGGAGAAGAACATCCGCGCGCGCGACGTGGTGACCCTCGAGAGCCTGCAAAACGCCGCGCGCGTGGTGGCCTGCACCGGCGGCTCCACCAATGCCGGGCTGCACCTTCCCGCGATTGCCCATGAGGCGGGGATCGACTTCTTTCTTGACGATGTCTGCGAGATATTCCGCGACACGCCCTATTTCGTCGATCTCAAGCCCGGCGGGCAATATGTTGCCAAGGACCTTTTTGACGCCGGCGGCATCCCGGTGGTGATGAAGGAATTGCGCAAGGCGGGGCTGATCCATGAGGATTGCATAACTGCTTCGGGGCGCAGCATCGGCGAGGAACTGGATCTGATCGATCGCGAGGCGGATGGCCGTGTCATCCACCCCATCAATGCCCCGCTGACCGAAACCGGCGGCGTGGTCGGGCTCAAAGGCAATCTCGCCCCCGAAGGCGCCATTGTGAAAGTCGCCGGTATCGCCAGCGAGAATCAGGTTTTCACCGGGCCGGCACGGGTGTTCGAGTCCGAGGAAGATGCGTTCAAGGCCGTTCAAAACAGGGGATATGCCGAAGGCGAGGTGATCGTCATCCGCAATGAAGGCCCCGCCGGTGGCCCCGGCATGCGCGAAATGCTGGCCACCACGGCGGCGCTGAGCGGGCAAGGCATGGGCAAGAAAGTGGCACTCATCACCGATGGCCGCTTTTCCGGCGCGACACGCGGTTTCTGCGTGGGTCATGTCGGGCCGGAGGCCGCATATGGCGGACCGATCGCGCTCTTGAAGGATGGTGACGTGATCACCATCGATGCCGTTCAGGGCAGTCTGAGCGTTGATCTGAGTGACGAAGAGCTCGCCCGCCGCAAGGGGGAATGGCCGGGCCCGCGCGAGACGATGTATGCCTCGGGTGCGCTCTGGAAATTCGCGCAACAGGTCGGGGCCACCTACAAGGGGGCCGTCACCCATCCGGGTGCCAAGGCCGAGCGCCACGTCTACATGGATATCTGATGCGGCTCTTGCAGGCCGGCTGGCTGGCGCTTGCGCTGCCGCTTGCGGCCTGTCTCGGAGAAAGCACTGGGCAAGGCAGCCAGACGCTGCGCAAGACCGAGCTCTTTCAGGGCAGGGTCGTTGTCGCAGGCCCTGAAGGGTACTGCATCGACCGTCAGAGCCTCAGGCGAAACAGTGACGGGGCATTCGTGCTGCTCGCCAGTTGCGAGAGCCTGTCGGGTCAGGCCGGTGGTGCGGTCGCGCCTGCGGTTCTGACCGTGTCGGTCCTGCCCCGGCAAGCCGGCATCACCCCGCCCGACGCGCAGGCACTCGCCGCTTTGGCAACGGGTGCCCGGATCCTGCAGAGCGCGGATGATGACGGGCTGTCTTACGTGCAGCTTTCGGAGGGCGGTGACAGCCTGATGCCGCAAGGAGATCCGCGCCACTGGCGCGGGGGTATGATGGTCAACGGGCATCTGGTCGGGCTGGCGGTCTATGGCGCGGAGGGCAGCGCCGCGGCCGGTGTCATGGGCCGCAGCCTCTTGCGCGGGCTGGCTCAGACCATTCTCAGCCTCAGCCCCGACCTGAACTGATCGACCGGCCCCGCGAAAGACGCAGGCGGGTAAAGCGATGGTTTCGGAAAAACCCGAGTTGGGGGCAGCTTGCGGGGTGTAATTGTTTCCAAAATCGAATTAATGCTAAAGAAGCTTCAGTGATTTAAGACCGGTTGGCGGATAATTGGGCATCATGCAGTTGCGTTCTTCCTTTCTTGATTGGCTCGTTCAGCGTCGGAACATCCGGCGGTGGGGTCGCGCGGCGCGCAACGCGGCTTCGATGCCCCATGACAACTTGCGGCGCGAGCGCATGCATG
>SLDH01000009.1 GCA_007125415.1 Roseovarius sp. | reverse complement strand
GCGCAATCGAGGCGATCTGGTCCGAGAAAGTTCGACGCGGGCAAGCGGGTGCCAAGCATCGCCAACGGCAAACCGCGAGATCAACCGTAACCCCATCTCCATGGGCGGGATAATCCTGCAGCCGCCTGCGCCGCCAGCCGTGACGTCGGCGTGAATGCAATCCACAGTCTGGGCAGATGCCGTTTGGTGTCAGACTGCCCAATACAATCCACCCGCCGGAATCACTTCGCTCGACGCTTTGAACCGAAACTTCGCCCCCGGGCGACCAATGGCGCTTCGAAGTCATGACTATCCCTCCTGAATTTTCCAGCTTCAGGATAGTTGCGCCACACAAAGTGAGGCAGAGCCGAATTAAGGGCTAAGCGACACTTTCAGACCGCTATGCGAGCCTGGACGCCTAACGGGACCCACCCATTTCATACACAAAATCAGAGCGTTGCGAGTTGTTCAGGGCGAACGACTTAGATGTCTTTATTCTTCCAAAATATTAACAAAACCAAGATGACGGCAGGCGTCAACAGCCCAATAAGAAGTGAAATCAATGCTATATTGAAGAACTGCAGTTTACGCATTGTCAGCCTACTTATGATATGAATCTGAGAAATAGCGTATATATCGATTTTCGATTTCGGATTCACAGAGAAAGTTTCTAAGGCAAAAGCTGAAAATTGGTCCAGCGGAATTCTTGCAATATCGCCAAAGAATAATAGGTTCGTAGCTGCCCGCTCTCTGTCAAGAAATCTCGCAATATGTCGAGTTGGATCAATATGAGGAAAAAAGCTGACGAGAGAAAATAAAACTGACAAAAAAAGAAAGAACACAGCAGAAATGGAGTATAGTTTTCCAAATTCACCCAAATCACTTAAGGAAAAAACGAAAGGTAGCATAATTCCCGAAAAGGCCACCAACGCGGCATTCTTTGCTTCTGCAAACCTCAACCAATCCCTCACTGTCGTAAGCAAGTTCACCAATTCAGGATTCAAATCATCAGCTCCTTTACATCAATTGTAAAGCCAGACTTCTGCGTGTTCCCATTGTCTTCCTTTGTGGCATACTTTTGTTTAACGAACTTCGCAACGGTTTTACCCTCTAATTGCCGGGACACGGACTGAAAAAAACCATTGGAAACGAATACATTGTTGACACGAGCAGCTGCACATAGTCGTGCAGCGCTAACGACGCTGCCTCCGATAGCTTGAACGCTGTTTTCGGCTGCAGACCAAACGGCATCACCTACGTGCAGTCCGACAGCCCCTCCTAAATCGTTTATCCAATCATCAAGTTCAACTTGGAACGCTTCGCAAAGATCACTCGTAGATTTAACAATCGAAACTGATGCGTCAAAGGCTCGCTTTTCGGGAGGGTCAATGTCCCCCGCTTCCACAAGTTCGGAAAACTCACAAAAGTGAGCAACGATCCCATCACCGGTCTCTTTATCGAAGAACCCTCCGTGGGCGAACACAATCTCCTGAGCCGCAAAAACAATCGACTGAATAAACGGAGAGAACTTTCCAATGTCTCTGACCGATTGCATCGCCAACGTTGACTTTCGAAGATCAAAAACAATGGAACATGTTCGAAGTGACTTAAAACAAAGCTCTTTACCATCATCTGAGATGCAACGTTGCCAAGGCCAAAGAAAAATATCATCGCGTAACTCATCAGAATATGGAACAAAGCTTCTCGGCTCCAAGTGAATAGTCTGCAGAGATTGAGGATTGCCCTCCGAGTTTCTTAGAAGATATCTTACGGGAACAGACGACCACACTGGACTTCTATAACGAAAATAGTCACAATGAAAGCAAAGGCACGCTTCAATGACATAGTCGGCAACAGGCCCCTTCTCAGGTATTTCATATAGGCAACAGAAACACAGGTCATCAAAGCGCTTCCATCCAAGCTCTAGTTTACTTGGATCTAGATTTTTATTTTCCGCTGTACCAAATTCACGGTCGCCTAGAATATCCAAGGCTGATTTAAGTGATGGCATTTTAAACACGACATTCTGCAGATCAGATCCAAAAAAAATATTATTTTGAAGTGATTCAACCTTACCAGCATTTTTGGGGCTAATCTCGACAAGGTCCTTGTGCCAAAAGTAAATGAGGTTTGATTTCTCATCATCTTGAAAAAACCCATAAACCGCAACGACTTCCAGATGGAAGTGGCAATCCTTTAATGGATCTCTTAAAAAAAGCTCACGAACTAATTTCTCTGGAGTTTCCAAGAGCCTCGTCTTCCGCCAACCTTCTAGATCACATGTCTCTGAGCTCTTGTATGCGCGCGATATCGAGTTTGTCATTGGTTCAGATATCCTACCACGTGCTGAGCAAGGTATACTTGGAGTTCCTCAGGGGAAGATTTATGCAACTCCATAGGTATTTGGCGCCCCTTTATTCGCTCGCTATTCCCAGGGTAAGCAGAGAAGATCACTACGTCGGATATTTCGCTGTAAAACCCTTCAATTGACTGAAATGTTTCATTAATGTTGCAACGCAGTTTCGTTCCGCTGTCGGTCTCCCTCCATGCGTCTAACACGAAAAGTCTTCGTTGTAAAAGCAGGGGGCTTAGATCGTCGGTCATTCTCTCACTATCAGTGAGCACATATCTTATGAGTGGAAATGATCTTCCCCTGGTCTCCGTAACAAATTCATAAACACGAAGGCCAGTCTCATTTTTAACCAAGTCTTTTCGTACTACTGCATTTCCGTCTTGCGAACTGACATTCGAGAACACAACCAGAAAAAGGTGATGCACAATTGAGGCCATATCGATGAATTGGTCTTCGAAGTGTAGTATCGAAACCCCATCAGAGGAACTAGTACTTGCCATCATTCTGATTTTACCCCTGTTTTATATGGCATCTCGAAGAAAAAAATGTTCTTGGAGTTAATCAACTCCTTATCGCTGATAATCGTTTTGAAGTCAAGCTGAGCTCGCTTTGAATGGGCTCGTAAGATTTTCGCCGTTACGGGCAATCCCCACCCAGTTCCATGCCTCTGATTGAGGTTGTCAAGTTGGCGGGAGCGAAGGCGAGTGTGCAGTAGTTTTTCTTTTTCAACCTCTTGTATTGGATCTCCGACGCTCTTGATCTCAAAATAATAATGATCGTCACGGTATGCGACTTTCCAATCTATTTGACGCCCAACGGCGCTATATTTTATGGCGTTGTCAATTAGATTTAGATAAGCAATCCGAAGCAACTCTTCGTCCCCATTAACGATAGACGGCTTACTGCCTGTAATGGTTGATTTAATTACAAGTTTCTTCTTCTTAATGTTAAAAGCAAGCAAAGAAAAGATATCATGAATTATTGAAGCAGGATCATAAACTTTCTTATTCAAAATCTTTGGGTCAATCTCATCTATGATAAAGCGACCAAGCTCTAGGATTTGGGTCGCACGCGCAAGGTTACTTATTCCCTGATCCAAGAAGCGTGGAAAGTCGACATCGCGTCTCATAGACATCCATAGATGATCGTTTCTCTCTGCCGCCTTCCAGGTCGATTGGATCGATGTTAACTTGTCGAGGGTTGAAGAAATATGGTGCACGACTACGTGCCGAACTTGGGTGATATAATCTGCCCTTTCAACCAAGGTAGCCTCTCGCTTGTATCGAAGGTGCAACTCGGAGAACAAATGTACAATCGATCTTATAGATGCCTCGGTAACATGCGCTTCGCGAAACCTTACAACAAAAATCTTTGTATCGGTATGATGGCTTGAAAAGTGAATTTCAAAACGGAGATAGTCACCTTCTTCGTCTATTCCGATGAAAATTTCATCGGGTGTGTCGTCACCATAACTTTCAAAAAAAGTCGTGAGATAGCTATCTTTTAGCCTTCTAATGTACACTTCGGAAAAAACATCTTTTGAATAGTTCGGATCGACGGAGATCCTAAATGAGTTTGCATCTCTTTCAACGCTTAGAACGCCAATATCGGTAAAGTTTGGTGAAATGTCTTTCAGAATTTCAATAAGTTGCTCACGTGAAGGAAATGCCTTTGGATTTACCGAAGTTAGGGCCTCTAGTGTCGAATTATAGCTTTCTTGGTAATCTTTTGCTGCAAGAAACGCTTGGATCGAGTAGAAAACTCTATCACAAATAAGCTGATCAGTAGAACTGAATTTGTCTTGTAAATAGTTATTTGAAGCTTTATTGTAATAAAGGACTGCTTGGTGAGCTTGCAGTTCAGGTTTGATTTTGCGCAAGAAGGATGAGATGGTTTGAAATTTTTGATGAGATAGTGAAAAATAGGGCCGATGTATTGGAACTATCAAAGCATCAGTGTAATCTCCCGAGTAATTCTTGATCCGTATCCGTTTTGAGTGGTTAAATTTAAATTCTAGATTTCCTGGATTTATGTCATCATGCGGGGAAATTTCTTGAAGACTCTCCCATTCCTGTTTGTGGTTGAAGCCGTATGTTTTTGCACCGCGGCAGTTCAACGAGCTTTGGACAACCTTGGAAATCTGCTCTAAAGTATCGTACTGAGTGCGCAACTCCTCTTGCGCGATTTTTTGACATTCTCTTATTGTGTCAGATATTCTTAAACTTCTGCTTAGTTCAAGTTCTTTGCAAAGCAATTTTGTTGCAATTTTTTCAACACCTGATCGTTCTTTTTCGGGGTTGGGGAAGAAGACTACTAGACCCGAGTTTTTGATTTCGTAAGGCTTGCTCTGGGTGCGGTAGTTGAGTTCTGCATATTTTGCGCTTTCTTTGACATCGAGTATCTCGCGGATATCATTGGAAATTTTTTCGTATAATTGGATCGTTCGCTCTTTTTCTTCTGGAACAACGTAAAATCGATTTGCGAGCTTTTTTGTTTCGCCACGTTTTGAAATCGCGTATGCGATTTGCAATTGCTCCACATCACCTAGTAGTTCCTTCAAGAGGAGAACTATGGTTTCGCAACCTGTCTTGAGTGCAAAGTATTTTAGCGAATCCAAGCGGCTTTCGGAAAGCGACTCTAGCGGCGGGTTTGCGGCCTCGTCCTCGTTGTTGTTCCACATTGTTTGTACCCTGATACATTCGTCAAGTCCAAGTGGACCTTGGTCCAGAGGTCCTTTCATAATTTATCGGCGATCAAGACTGTTGTCTACCTAGCAGGGTGCTGAAATAGTCAAGTCTCGACAGCGGTTTGAGAACATGATTCACCCTTTGCACGATGGCGGCGGGGGTGAAGATGCGCGGGACGGACGAGACGAGCGGGTCGCTGTTCAGCTATGTCGATTTGGAGGAGCGCATCCCGCCACAGCATCCGTTACGCAAGATCAGGCGGGTCGTTAATGACGCACTCGCCAGCCTCGACGCCGAATTCGAAGCGCTTTACACCGATTTTGGGCGCCCCTCGATCCCGCCGGAGCGGCTGATCCGGGCGAGCCTGTTGCAGATCTTGTTTTCGGTTCGGTCCGAGCGGCAGTTGATGGAGCAGATGGATTACAACCTGATGTTCCGCTGGTTTGTCGGCCTCGGCATTGACGACCATATCTGGGTGCCGACAGTGTTCACCAAGAACCGGGACCGGCTGCTGAGCACATCTCCATCCCGACGATCGCGTCCGGCGCGACATAGAAGCCATCATGCTGTATGTATTGCTGTGGTGCCAGAGCGACGTGCCGCGCACGGACCTCGCGGCCGATTACCTCAATTGGACCCGTCGTCTCAATCCCAAGCGGCGTAAAGAAGGCCCGGGCGAGGAATGCTGTTGGGGCGATGCCGACGGCGACCTCAATCACTTGGTTGAGCAACTCCTCGTCGCGATGAATGCGATCGCGCCAGTACTGATAATGGTTGGAAGGACGCATGTAGACCCGCGGCTCGCCGATGACGGCGTCGCGAGGCACGACGAAACCAGAGTGGTCTTCGGTCGGTGCGCATATCATTGAGCGCATGCCCAGTTTTTTGGGCGACCAGTAGAGTTGCTCGAGGACATCCAGTACCTTGCTGTTCCATGCCACGCCGATTCTCCGTTCCGTCTACCCTGGGAGAGTGTAGCTTGCCGTTATTGTGTGAGAAGGATCACCCGGCTTCGGCAGCTCTATTGTCTTATTCAGGGGCTATTGTTGCTAACTGCGCAGGGCGGAGAGTATTTTCTGGCCTGGTCGGTAGGCTGAATCCAAGCTTGAATGACTCTGCGGAAAAGCGCATCCTTGGGGGAGCGCCTGTGCAATCACTTCAAAAGTCAGCGCGGCACCGAACTTGGAGAGATGCGGTGCGAATTCTGCCATTTGGGACTCCGCACAGACCAGAATCGTGTCAGCATCGTTATGCGGCAAAACCGCTGCGGGTGCTTGCCGCGCCCAGCAGGCCGCCCGCAGGCGATAGTTTCCGGCTTGATCCTTGTGCGCTGGAAAACTGTCACCAGGCCGCTTGATCTCGACATGCAGCGCGAAGCGGGTTCCAGCGCTATCGAATACCGCCAGCAGATCCGTTTCTTGCCCAGAGCAACCCGGGCACCGGCATTTCTCAGTATAGTGCGAGCGCCACCAGGATTCTGCTGAGGCGCTGCGTTGCGATTTCATCGGTTCGTGCAGCAGGACAGCATTACGCGCGTGGATCCCGAAACGGGTCTGGTTCAAAAACCACCTGCGGAACTCGGCTGATTCCTGCAAGGCACGTGCAATCGGTTCTGCATAGGCCCATTCAACGCTTCCATAACGCATGAATTCATCCTTTCTTGATGATGATCAGTATCGATCGCCTGTCATTCAGTTGACCGCAGGTGCTTGCGCTGCAGCGCGCATCAGCCGTTCAATGGCAATACCTACAAAGCGTGGCACATCGCTGGCGACAATCTGGCTGATCCGTTCGAGTGCTTCGAGATCGAGTGCCGCTGGTCGCCCCATGACGACATCCAGCAGCCAATCGGGATCAACCCGCTGCATCTGCGCAAGTGTGACGAGGCCGTGAATAGTGGTTTTTTCTACCACGACCGAATCCCACCCGTGATCACGGAAGATGTCAGCCACATCGCGGTCGAGATAACCAGCATCATGCGGCAATGGTGCTTCTGTGGGCACATAGCCCCTGCGCTTTTCAAGCCAGCGGAGGGCGTCGTCATACTCGATAACCGAAAAACCATCGAGGTTCTTCCCACCAGTGGTCCGGATCCCCTCCTTGCTGAGGGAAGCGCGGGTGGCAGGTTCTGTCATCCGCGCCAGCAACGCCAGGTCGGCAATGCTGAGTGAACTTTTCGAAACGAGGTTCACCCGGGCACGGGCCGCGTCAAGCGTCTGCCGTAGAGCAGAGCCACCCGACATCGGAGTGTCAGTGGAATCGGACATGAACGACGGCGCCGAGTAGATATAGGTGAGAAGCGAGAGATAATCGGTGTCTTGATCGAAATGACAGCGATGCTGGCGCGACCCGACCTGCCAGGCAAAGTCATAGGCTCGGTTCACCAAGCCTGTCAGCGCATAGCGGTCGAGGTCGATTCGTGCATCGTCCAATTCAGGGATCTTACCCACTTCCCAGGTTCCTACCGGGAACCCCAGAAAATCATCGACGCAACTACCGTCTGGGCCTACCAGTGCGATATGATCGGCCGTGGCAATGATCATCCGGCGCAAGTCTTTCATCACATCGCTGCGCGTCACAAGGGCGCGGGTGGCCTCGTCTGGGGGCGCGTTCTCATTATGATTGAATCGTCTACTTTTCATGCGGGTATCCTTTATTCAGCGCCGCTGGCGCCGCTTGCTTCGGGCAACAGTTATGACAATTTCGCCATGGACGATCACGAAGACTCCCCGATACCGTTTCAGCCTGTTCACTTCATGTTTGTCGAGCTCATCTGCCGCGAGAGCGAATGCCTCCTTGTCCATCAAAATCGACAGCGCGCCGCGGCTGTGAGCAGGTCGGCTATAGACAAAAATCTTGTCGATGATGTCATGAGGAACCGACCTTTGGGTTGACCGTATTTCAGCATGTGCAGTCAATCGCATGGCAACTCTCTCCCATTTCGCTCATCATACAAGCCTATATGAGCTATGTAAGCTATGTTGTCAATATTATTTATATCAGTCGCCCTGCCAGTGAACTTGGGGACGATTCCGGCTCAGTGAAAAATCCTCCGTGGTCACCAAGCGCAAGATAAGCGGTGGCACCCCCCTTACGTCACTGGCCTTGCAGCTGCACAGAAGTTGATCCACCGTTTCTCGACGGATGGATGGTCAAATCCGATGCTGTGGCGCTTGAGATTACCTCGGAATTTCTCTGCAATGCCGTTCATGCAGGGCCGGGATCGCCCGCCTGGCAGATGCCTGAGGGCCAAGCTGGCCCAATGCGCATCATACCGGATCGCACCAGAGGCCGGAAACGGCGGTGCGCTCTTGCGATCTTGATGATTCTCAGGGGTAATTGATTTATCTTGGAAATCTTTCTTCTTGGGCGGACTCTGGCTGTCCGGGGTGGCTTGCAGCTTGCGCTTGAACCAGTCGCAGAAGCCTTTGAGCCGCACACGGTTGAGCAGGTTCTTGTAGCGGTGATGCGGGTTCTTGCGGTACTCGCGGGCGATCAG
>SLDH01000020.1 GCA_007125415.1 Roseovarius sp. | reverse complement strand
CTGCTTGCGCAGTTCGGCGAATTCCTTGGCGTAGCTGCCCTTGCGGTCGCGGATGGTGGGCGCGAGCAGGTAGGCCCGCTTGCCCTCGGGCATGGCCATCACCCGGTCGACCATCTCGCTGACCTGCTGCGCCTCGATGGGCAGCCCCGTGGACGGGCTGTAGGGAGTGCCCACACGGGCGAAAAGCAGGCGCAGATAGTCGTAGATTTCGGTGACCGTCCCCACGGTCGAGCGCGGATTCTTGCTGGTGGTCTTCTGCTCGATGGAGATCGCCGGCGAAAGCCCGCTGATGTGATCCACATCGGGCTTCTGCATCATGTCGAGAAACTGCCGTGCGTAAGCGCTGAGCGATTCGACATAGCGACGCTGCCCTTCGGCATAGATCGTATCGAAAGCGAGGCTCGACTTGCCCGAGCCCGACAGCCCGGTGATGACAACCAGTTGATCGCGCGGAATATCCACGTCAATGGATTTGAGGTTATGTTCGCGCGCCCCGCGCACCTCGATAAATTTCATGTCGGCCATCTGCACCCCCGCGCTGCATCCGCTAGAGATAGAGGAGACGGTTCCCTCTTCCAAGCAAATTTTCGGAACATTGAGGGAACATTCGCCTCTCAACACTGAAGGGCTGTGCGCCTACCCCTCCATCTTCCGCGCCAGAGCCCAGGCACAGATGGGGAAATCCGGATCATTCTCAAGGTCATCATTGTCCGGATCATGAGCGGGCGGCCAGGGCGTCTCGAAATTGCGCAGCGCCGCCTGCCGGTTACCCCATTGCTCGGCGCGGATATGTTCGGGCGCAAAACCCGCTTCGATCAACAGGTTGGCAAGCCCTCGCGCCGACCAGCGCGAGCAATCCACCGGTGCCCCATGATAGGGAATGAAAAACGGCACGGCGACCCAGAAATACCCCCCCGGGCGCAGCATTTCGAGCACATTGCAGGTTGCCGCATAAGGCCTGTCCAGATGCTCCCAGACCTGATTTGCCAGAATGATGTCGAATTGCAACGCCTGCCCCCGGGCATTCATGAAAGGGCCTGCGCAGATATCATGCCTGGGATAGCGAAAGCTGCGATAGCTGGCGAAACTGTAGCGCCGCCCATGCTTGCCGGAGATTTCGGCCGCATCCATCGCCGCCAGATCCAGCTCCTGCAGCCAGTTGCGCGATGTCCGCTGCATCACCACACGATTAATGCTTGGCACGGTCGCTCCTCCCGCGCTCGCCCCTCTTCATTTTGCCCGAAATACTCAAAAAACCACCCGGGCCAAGGCAGCACAACCTCTGGCCACAGCACGACCTCTCAATAATGAATCGCCCGCCCGTAGGCGTCGAGCACACTCTCATGCATCATCTCGCTCAGCGTGGGATGCGGGAAGACCGTCTGCATCAGATCCTCCTCGGTTGTCTCGAGTTGCCGCCCCACCACATAGCCCTGAATGAGCTCGGTCACCTCCGCCCCGATCATATGTGCCCCGAGGAGCGCACCGGTGCCCGCGTCGAAGATGGTCTTGATCATGCCTTCCGGCTCTCCGAGCGCGATGGCCTTGCCGTTACCGATGAAAGGAAAGCGCCCGACCTTCACCTCAAGGCCCTTCTCCTTCGCCTGCGCTTCGGTCAATCCGACGCTGGCAATCTGCGGATGGCAATAGGTACAGCCGGCGATGCTGTCGGGCGCCACCGCATGAGGATGACCGCCGGCGATCAGTTCAGCCACCATCACGCCCTCATGGCTTGCCTTATGCGCCAGCCAGGGGCCGTTGGTGGCATCCCCGATCACGTAGAGCCCCTCAACGCCCGTGCGGCAATACTCATCGGTCACCGCAAAACTGCGATCAAGTTTCACGCCCAATTCCTCGAGCCCGAGATTTTCAGTGTTGGCAACGATCCCCACAGCCGAGATCACCGTGTCGAAATCGCGATTTTCGACCTTGCCTCCCGCCTCGATATGCGCCGTGACCGTCTCCTTGTTCCGGTCAAGCTGCCTGACCATCGCCTCTTCCATGATCGTCATGCCCTGCTTCACGAAGGCTTTCTTCGCGAAGGCGGAAATTTCGGCATCCTCCACTGGCAGGATGCGGTCCTGCACCTCGACCACGGTGGTCTCCGCGCCCAGCGTGTTGTAGAAGCTGGCAAATTCGATACCGATGGCACCCGAGCCGATGACCAGCAGCTTCTTGGGCATATGAGGTGGCACAAGCGCGTGCTTATAGGTCCAGACGCGCTCTCCATCGGCCTCCAGCCCCGGCAATTCGCGCGCCCGTGCGCCGGTGGCCACGATGACATGCGGTGCGGTCAGATCATCACTGCCCGTCTGCGTGGTCACGCTGACCTTGCCCTTGCCGGTGAGGCGCGCCTCGCCCATGAGGGTTGTCACCTTGTTCTTCTTCAGCAGATGCCCCACACCGCTGTTGAGTTGCTTGGCTACCGCCCGCGAGCGCTTGACCACCGCATCCAGATCGTAGCCGATCCCCTCGGCCTTCAGGCCGAATTCCTTGGCGCGGTGCATCAGATGAAACAGCTCCGACGAGCGCAGCATCGCCTTGGTGGGGATGCACCCCCAGTTGAGGCAGATGCCGCCCATATGCTCGCGCTCCACCACGGCGACATTCAGCCCAAGTTGCGCCGCGCGTATGGCCGCAACATAGCCGCCCGGGCCCGCGCCAATCACCACAACGTCAAAGCTTTTCGCGGCCATCTCACCCTCCTTGCGGAATATGGTTTGGTATTAAACCAATTCCAAAGCCATCACAACGCGGCATCTGGTGCCAGCGCCATGCGCAGCCTTTCTGATGAAGAGGGCCAGCCCCAGGCGGGCAGGTCAGGCCGCCTGACCGGTCTGTAGCGAGCGCACTGTTTCGGCATATCCCCCGGCGGCGACATAATTCTTCTCCGCTGCGGTCGAGGGCCGTCCGAGCGCTCCATTGCGATAGGGAAACCGCCCGAAGAGACGGATCACCTCACGATGCGCGCGCGCATGCAGCAGGTTGTGTTCGCTGGCCGGCATCCGCTCGCAGAAGAGGCGCACGCAGCGATCCTGATCACACAGGTTTTCCGAATGCATCAGCGGCAGGTAGAAGAATTGCCGCGCCGGCGGGTCGATGCGCAAATCCCATTTCCGGTCGATGGCGGCCTTGGCGGCGGCCAGCCCCTGCCGGTCGGTCGCGAAGGCTTCGCCCGTATTGCGGTGCATGTTGCGCGGAAACTGATCCATGAGCAGGATATAGGCCAGCGTGCCTGTGGGGTAGGTAAGCCAGAGTGCATAGGTGCCTTCTTTAGCGGATGTCCATGCGGGCTCGAAGCGATCACGTATCTCGTCATCCAGCCCGTCGGGCGGCGTATACCACCCCTTTTCGCCCACCTCATCCAACCAGAAACTCAACACGTCTTCAGGCGTTACCATGCCCATGCTCCTCGGCTTGTCAAAAAAGCTTAACCAAATGTTACCCCTTTGGCCGTGCGATAGAACAATAAACTATTGCTACAATCCGACATAGTCAGCCTTGTCCCTCTTCCTGTTGCTCCTGAGCAACTTCAATGGCGTATTCCTGTGCATATTCAACAGAAAGCGGTGCGGCAGTCGGCATCACGGGCGCGTAACGCTCGGTTTCCTCCACCGAGGGTGCCGCGCGCTGGGTCATCCGATAGGCAGCATACCCGGCCATCGCGAAGGACAATGCGCCAATGAGCAGAAAATACCCCCAAGCGCCGACCAGTTCCATCAGCCAACCGGTGATGACCGGCCCCGTAACCGCGCCCAGTCCGCTGATGAAGACAAGGCCCCCTGCGGCGGCCGCCATGTCATCATGCTCCAGAAAATCATTCGTATGGGCGATCAGCAGGGAATAAAGCGGGTTCGACATGCCCCCGATCACGAATGCGCTGACCAGAAGCACGATGAACACCGACCCCAGCATACCTCCCAAGACCGCCCCCACACCCATCACGAACGAGCAGACAAAGATCAGTACCCGGCGGTCCATCCGGTCCGAAACCCAGCCGATGGGCAACTGCAGAACCAGCGCCGCGGCAAAGAAGACGGACACGAAAAGGGAGATCTGGGCCACGCTCAACCCCGCGGCGGCACCATAGACCGGTGCCATGCCGAACTGTGCCGAGAACACCCCCCCCAGCAAGAACATGCCCACGCACCCCAACGGGGAAATTTTCAAAATTTCTTTCAATTTCAATGGCTTGGTTGTTGAGAAAGTGGGCGTCGGAGAGACGGACAGCAAGATCGGCGCAAAGGCCAGGGAGACCAGCACCGAGGGGATGATGAACAAGATGAATCCGGCCGGATCCGCCACCACCATCAGAGCTTGCGCCGTGATGATCCCCGCCATCTGCACGACCATGTAAAGCGATAGCGCCTTGCCACGGTTCGTGTTGTCCGCCGCCTCGTTCAGCCAGCTTTCGGCGGTCACATAAACCCCGGAAAAACAGAACCCGATCAGAATCCGCGCCAGCCCCCAGGCGATCGGATCGGTGAAGACGGGATAGGTGATCATCACCGCCGAAATGAGCGAGCCAAGCGCCGCGAAGACCCGCACATGCCCCACCCGCCGGATCATGTCAGGCGCCATGCGCGAGCCGAAGAGAAACCCCACGAAATACCCCGACATCACCAGCGACATCTCGAATGTGGAAAACCCTTCGATTTCCCCACGGATGCCCAACAGTGTCGCCTGCATGCCGTTGCCGACCTGCAAGAGCATCATGCCCAGCAAGAGCGCCCATGCACTGCGCATCACATTGATCATGGTTGTCTCCTGTCGCGGTACCAGATGTGGCGAGTCACGCTCCGGTATCAGGCCGCGTTGACAGTCTTTCTATCAGGGATCAACAATGAAGCATCCCCATAGGAAAAAAACCGGTAATTCTTCGTGATCGCATGAGCGTAAATTGCGCGGATTTCCGCCTGCCCCATCAGGGCCGAAACCAGCATGAGCAGCGTGGATCGCGGCAGGTGGAAATTCGTCATCAACGCATCGGTGATCTGAAAGTCGAATCCCGGATAGATGAAGATATCCGTCTCGCCGCGCCAGGAGCGAATCGTGCCGTCGCGCGCCGCCGTCTCGATGAGTCTCAAGGCGGTTGTGCCTACCGGGATCACCCGGCCACCCTCGGCCCGCGTCTGCGCGATTTCGGTTGCGGCCTGCGGCGAAACCTCGCCCCATTCGGCATGCATCCGGTGCTCTGTCACATCCTCCACCTTCACCGGCAGGAAGGTCCCTGCCCCTACATGCAGGGTGACATGGCTGAACGCCACCCCTCGTGCCTTGAGCGCGGCAAGTAAGGGCTCATCGAAATGAAGCGAGGCGGTGGGTGCGGCGACCGCGCCGGAATGGCGCGCCCAGACGGTCTGATAATCCTCCCGGTCCTGCGCATCCGCCGGGCGCATGGCAGCGATATAGGGCGGGAGAGGCATGGCCCCCGCCGCCGCCAATGCGGCGTCGAAATCATCACCCGCAAGGTTGAATCGCAAACGCCCCTGTCCATCGGTCTTCTCGACCAGTTCGGCCCGAAACGCATCAGAGAAGATCACGTCTTCCCCTGCGCGCACCTTCTTCAGCGGTTTGACGAGCGCGGACCACGTTCCATCCGCCTGCGGCTGCAAGAGCGTCACCTCGATCCGCGCCACGCTCTCGCCTGCACCCCCTTGCCGGTGGCGCATGCCGGTCAGGCGCGCGGGGATAACCTTGGTGTCATTGAGCACCAGCCGGTCGCCGGGGTGCAGGATTTCCACCAGATCGGAAACGCGCCGGTCACTCAGCCGCGCGCCTTGCGCCACCAGCAGCCGCGCAGCACTGCGCGGGCGCGCCGGCCGTGTGGCGATCAGCGCCTCGGGCAGATGGAAATCGAAATCCTCCAGTTTCATGTGGTGCCCTGGCTCATGTTGCAACTTATCGGGATCACCCCTTCCCGATTACAGGGGCTACGACCGCTCGGGTGGGCTCAGGATTCGCCCGCCATGGACCGGGCGGGCGCATGCCCGGGCCAGGAGTGGCCCGGGCGCGTCACCTTTTCAGCTACATCCGCTTGTTGCGCCGCAGGTGTTGCATTTCATGCAGGTGCCGTTGCGCACCAGCGTGTAATTCCCGCACTCGCCGCAAGCCTCGCCCTCATAGCCCTGCATGCGCGCCTCGGTGCGGGCATCCAGCGCCACTGTCGCTGCCGCCGCGACGGTCGCAGCGCCCGTGCCGGTCAACACCGTCTCGGTCGTCATCGCCTCGAGCGCAGAAAAGGCATCCGCGTCACCGTCCAGCATGGTGCTGCTCACATACTGGCCGCCGTTGAGCACAACCAGTTCCTGTGGCAGGCGCTTGCGCAGATACCCTGTGGAACTGATCTGCTTGAGCACCTCGAGCGATTTGCTGGCTGCGGCATCGGATATCTCGGTGATGTTGGAGACGCCTTCTTCCTCGCCACGCCCCAGATCATCGAAGCTCGCGCCCTCGGGCTTCACATGCGCAAGATCCGTGCGATCAAGATAGCTCACCGCGAGTTCCCGGAAGATGTAGTCCAGGATCGAGGTCGCGTTCTTGATGCTGTCATTACCCTGCACCATGCCGGCCGGCTCGAATTTGGTGAAGGTGAAGGCATCGACGAACTCTTCCAGCGGCACACCATACTGAAGCCCGACCGAGACAGCGATGGCGAAATTGTTCATCATTGCCCGGAAACCGGCACCTTCCTTGTGCATGTCGATGAAAATCTCGCCCAGTTGGCCATCGGCATATTCACCCGTACGCAAATAGACCTTGTGCCCACCCACGACCGCTTTCTGCGTATAACCCTTGCGGCGATCAGGCATCCTTTCGCGATGGGATTTGGCGACCTCCTTGATGATCACCTTCTCGATGATCTTCTCGGCCAGCACCGCGGCCTTTTCCTGCGGCGTCCCGCTCTCCAGCGTTTCCGCGGCTTCGTCATCATCTTCCACCAGTGCCGAGGCGAGTGGCTGCGAGAGTTTCGAGCCATCGCGGTAGAGCGCATTGGCCTTCACCCCCATGCGCCAGCTACGCTCATAGGCCGCCTGACAATCGGCTATGGTCGCGTCATTGGGCATGTTGATCGTCTTGGAGATCGCCCCGGAGATGAAGCTCTGCGCCGCGGCCATCATGTCGATATGACTGTTAACACTCAGGAAACGCTTGCCTTTTTTGCCACACGGGTTGGCGCAATCGAAGACAGGATAATGCTCCTCGCGTAGATGCGGCGCGCCTTCCAGTGTCATGGTGCCACATACATGATCATTGGCAGCCTCGATCTCAGCCTTTGAATAGCCCAGATGCGCCAGCAGATCGAAACTTGGGCTGTTGAGTTTTTCCGCCGGGATGCCCAGCACCTCGCGGCAGAACTCCTCGCCAAGTGTCCACTGATTGAAGACGAAACGAATGTCGAAGGCGCTGCCCACGGACGCATCCACCTTGGCCAGTTCCTCGGGGCCGAAACCATGACCCGTCAATGACGTATGGTTGATGCCCGGCGCGTTGCCGATGGTGCCGTGGCCCACCGCGTAGCTCACGATTTCCTCGATCTGGGCCGGACCGTAACCGAGCTTTTCGAGGGCTGCGGGTACCGACTGGTTGATGATCTTGAAATAGCCGCCACCGGCCAGCTTCTTGAATTTCACGAGCGCGAAATCGGGCTCGATCCCCGTCGTATCGCAATCCATGACCAGCCCGATCGTGCCCGTGGGCGCGATCACCGTGGCCTGCGCATTGCGATAGCCATGCGCCTCGCCAAGTTTCAGCGCCTCGTCCCAGCTTGCCATGGCCAGATCCACAAGACGGCTGTCGGGGCAATTGGCCAGATCGAGCGGGACGGGCTTGGTGGCCAGCACCTCATAGCCTTCGGTCGCGCCATATGCGGCGTTGCGATGGTTGCGGATGACCCGCAGCATGTGCGCGCGGTTCTTCTCGAACCCCTTGAAGGGGCCGATCTCCGCGGCCATTTCCGCCGATGTTGCATAGCTCACCCCGGTCATGATCGCGGTGAGCGCACCGCAAAGCGCCCGACCCTCCGCACTGTCATAGCCGAGGCCCATATTCATCAGAAGCCCGCCGATATTGGCATAGCCCAGCCCCAGCGTGCGGAAATCAAAGCTCCGCTGCGCGATCTCCTTGCTGGGGAACTGCGCCATCATCACGCTGATTTCCAGCGTCACGGTCCAGAGCCGGGTGGCATGCATGTAGCTTTCCGCGTCGAACCGACCATCCGCAAAGAACTGCAGCAGGTTCATCGAGGCCAGATTGCAGGCGGTATCATCGAGGAACATGTATTCCGAACAGGGGTTCGAGCCCCTGATCTCGCCATCCTCGGGGCAGGTATGCCAGGCATTCACGGTGTCATGATACTGGATGCCCGGATCCGCACAGGCCCAGGCTGCGTGGCCCACATCCTCCCACAGGTCGCGCGCCTTGATGGTCTTGGCGACCGAGCCATCGGTGCGATTGAGCAGCGCCCAATCGGCATCATCCTCGACCGCTTTCAGGAACGCATCTGTGACCCGAATGGAGTTG
>SLDH01000104.1 GCA_007125415.1 Roseovarius sp. | reverse complement strand
TTCAGGACCGCCCGCGATGTGACGCTCTGGCCGGTGACCATAACGGAAGCCGAATATATCGACGGCCGTGGCGAGCTGGCGGCGGCCGGTCTGTCGCGCGGCACGGAGGCAAGCGCGGCGATCCGGCTGCGGCTTTGCCGGGCGAATGATCTGCCCATCGCAGAATTGTCGCTGGACGAGCTTGTCCTGTTCCTCAATGCCAAGGAAGCCAACAGCTGGGATCTGCACGAGATCCTCAGCACCCAGGTGACAGCGGTGGCCGGGCGCTCGACAGACAGGCGCGATGACTGGATCGCGCCATTGCCACAGGGCAAGGTGGTTCCGCTTGGCTTCGAGCGCGACGAGGCGCTCTTGCCCACGCCGCAGCAATCCTTTGATGGCTACCGCCTTTTGCAGGAATATTTCGCCATGCCCGAGCGGTTCCATTTTCTGAGCCTGCAGGGTCTGTCCATGGCGCTGAGCCGGGCCAAGGGCAAGGATGTGGATATCTACATCCTGCTGCGCGAGGGTGATCCCGACATCGCCGCCGGGGTAACACCGGCGGCGTTCACCCTCCATGCCGTGCCCGCAATCAACCTTTTTCGCAAACGCTGTGATCGGGTGCATGTCACGGCGCGCGATGTGGAACAGCATGTTGTGGTGGATCGCACCGCGCAGCTAGATTACGAGATTTTCGCGCTGGAGAGCGTCACCGGCATCACCGGCGACGAGCAGCCCGATGTGAGCTTTCGTCCCTTCTACTCCGCCACTGACCTGACGGCGGCGGGCGAGCGCCACCCGGCCTATTACACGCAAGCGCGTAAGCTGCGGCAGCGCGCCGAGAAGGAACGGCTGAAGGGCGTCCGCACATCCTATCTGGGATCGGAGCTCTTCCTGTCTCTGGTGGATGCGGCACAGGCCCCTTATGCGCCGGAGCTTGATCAACTGGCGGTCACGGCAATGGTCACCAACCGGGATCTGCCGCTGCTCTTGCCGACAGGGGGGACCGATACGTTCTATCTTGCCGATGGCGGGCCGGTGGCGCATATCACCACGCCGGTCAGCCCCACACGCCCCCGCCCCTCGATGGCGCAGGGCGATACCGCCTGGCGGCTGATCAGCCATCTGAGCCTCAATTACCTGTCGATCGCCGAAGGGGCCGGTGGTGACAGTGCCGCCGCGCTACGTGAACTCATCGGTATCTATGCGCCCGAAGAAAGCCGGGTGCTGGAAAAGCAGCTTGAAGGGCTGACCGGTATCTCGACCCGGCCAATCGTGCGGCGCATGGCCGACGAGGTGCTCTCGACCGCGGTGAGGGGTCTTGAGATCACATTGCATTTTGACGAAAGCTTCTTCGAAGGCACGAATGTGTATCTGCTGGCCGCTGTGCTGGAACGGTTCTTCCGAAAATATGTTTCGATCAACAGCTTTACCGAAACGGTGCTTGTCACCCAGCAACGCGGGGAGATTACCCGATGGCGTCCGGAAACAGGGCTGGGGCGGATCATCTGACGCATTTGAAGCGGCTGAAGGACGCCCCGGAACAGCATCACATCTTTCACGCTTTCCGTCTTCTGGAAAGCGCCTTCCCCGATGCGCCACGGATCGGCAGCGCCCGCCGTCCGCGCGAGGATCGCATCCGCTTCGGGCAGGAGGCGGAGATGGCCTTTCCGCCATCCACCGTCGCGGCCTTCGCACCGCCCGAAGGGGCGAAACCGGGGCGGCTGACCAACCGCTTCTTCGGCCTGTTCGGCCCGCAGGGCCCTTTGCCTTTGCATCTCACGGAATATGCACGGGCGCGGCTGCGCCAGCATCGCGACCCCACCTTCGTGGCCTTTGCGGACATGCTCACGCACCGGATGATGACATTGCTCTACCGTGCGTGGCGGTCGGGCCAGCCCGCGCCCAGCTTCGATCGGGGTGCGGATGACATGGTCGAGCGCAAGATCGCCGCGATTGCCGGGTATCATGGCAGCCAGTTGCGAAGGCGGGATGCCATGCCCGATCTGGCCAAGCGGCATTTCACCGGCCTTCTGTCGCAGGGCCCCCGCAATGCCGAGGGGCTGGTTGCGATTGTCTCGGCCTTTTTCGCGGCACCGGTCCGGATCGTCGAATTCGTCGGTACCTGGCTCGATCTGGAATCGTCGGACCGCTGGCAGCTTGGCCGCCCTGCGGTTCTCGGCAAGACCACTTCGGTGGGCGCGCGCATTTGGTCGCGCAGTGCCAAGTTCCGGCTCGTGATCGGTCCGCTGTCGCTGGCGGAATATGAAAGGCTGCTGCCCGGTGGCTCATCTCTGGCGCGGCTGAGGGCGATCGTGCGCAATTTCGCGGGCGATGCGCTGGATTGGGATGTGAATCTGATCCTCAGGGGCAGTGACCGGCCCGACCCGGTGCTGGGCGAGACGGTGCGTCTGGGGATGACGGGCTGGATTGGTGAGACAGACAAGACGCGGGATGCGGCGGATCTCTTTCTTGATCCGCGCCAGAGCGCCACGGACGCGACAACAAGCAAGGAAGGGACCCCGACATGACAGAGATCAGCCGCGTTGCGCTTTTCGGCAAGCTCAACAGCCTGGGTTACAAGGCGATTGAAGGGGCGACCGTGTTCTGCAAGATGCGGGGCAACCCCTATGTGGAGATCGTGCACTGGCTGCATCAGATCCTGAACACTCAGGACAGCGATGTGCACCGGATCATCCGGCATTACGATCTGGATGCGGGCAAGATTGCCACCGAGATGACGGCGGCGCTCGATGCCTTGCCGCGCGGGGCCTCTTCGGTGAGTGATCTGTCATCGCATCTCGAAGATGCGATGGAGCGTGCCTGGGTCTGGGGGTCGTTGCTTTACTCCTCCAATCAGGTGCGCACCGGGCATCTGATACTCGGCATGCTGAAAACGCCGAACCTCAAGTCGCTGTTGCGCGGCATTTCCGCCGAACTGAGCGGCGTCAATGCCGATGATCTGGCGGACCATTTCCACACCGTGACCGACGGCTCGCCCGAGGATGCGATGAAGCCGCAGGACGGATCGGTGACGGGCGGAGGGGCCGAACCGGGCGAAGCCTCTGGCGCGCGGGCACCGGCGCAGATGGGCCGCGAGGAAGCGCTCGAGCAGTTCTGCACCGATCTGACGGCGCAGGCCAGGCAGGGCGAGATCGACCCGATCGTGGGCCGGGACGAGGAAATCCGGCAGGTGGTCGATGTGCTGATGCGCCGCCGCCAGAACAACCCGATCCTGACCGGCGAAGCGGGTGTCGGCAAAACGGCCGTCGTCGAGGGCTTCGCGCTGCGTATCGCCCGGGGCGATGTGCCGCCAAGCCTGCGCGAGGCGCGTATTCTGGCGCTCGATGTGGGGCTCCTGCAGGCCGGGGCCAGTATGAAGGGGGAGTTCGAAAACCGGCTCAAGCAGGTGATCGATGAGGTGCAGGCCAGCACCACGCCGATCATCATGTTCATCGACGAGACCCATACATTGGTGGGGGCCGGCGGCGCTGCGGGCACGGGCGATGCGGCGAACTTGCTGAAACCGGCCCTGGCGCGCGGCACGCTGCGCACCATCGGGGCAACCACCTGGGCGGAATACAAGAAACATATCGAAAAGGACCCGGCCCTCACGCGCCGGTTCCAGACCGTGGTGGTGGACGAGCCCGACACCGACAGGGCGGTCATGATGATGCGCGGCATCGCCTCCATGCTGGAGCGCCACCACAAGGTGCAGGTGCTCGATGAAGGCATCGAAGCGGCGGTCAATCTCTCGGCGCGCTACATCCCCGCGCGGCAATTGCCCGACAAGTCGGTGAGCGTGCTCGACACCGCCTGCGCACGGGTCGCGATCAGCCAGTTCGCCGTGCCAGCCGAGGTGGATGACAGCCGCCGCCGGATCGAAGCGCTCGACACCGAGCTTGACATCATTTCCCGCGATGAGACGGCAGGCTACGACGTGGCCGAGCGCCGCGCGGCGATCGAAGGCTACCGCGAGGCCGAGGAGACCCGGCTTGCGGAACTGACCGAGCGATGGGAGACAGAGAAAGCCGTGGTCGAGGAAATCCTCGAGCTGCGCTCGAAGCTGCGCGCGGGTGGCGCGCCGGTGGATGCGCCTGATGCAGCAAGTCAGGAAGCCGCAGAAGCAAGCCCGCTGAGGGAAGAGGAACGCGCCGCGCTCCTGGAAGAACTCAAGGCCAGGAACCAGACCCTCACGGAATTGCAGGGCGAGAATCCGCTCATTCTTCCCATCGTCGATGCGCAGGCGGTGGCCAGCGTGGTGGGCGACTGGACCGGCATCCCGGTGGGCCGCATGGTGCGCGACGAGATCGACACGGTGCTCAACCTCGAGACCCACCTGGCCAGGCGGGTGATCGGGCAGGATCATGCCATGTCGATGATCGCCAAACGCATCCAGACCAGCCGGGCGGGGCTCGACAACCCCTCCAAGCCCATCGGTGTCTTCATGCTGGCCGGAACCAGTGGCGTGGGCAAGACGGAGACGGCGCTGGCGCTGGCAGAGGTGCTTTACGGCGGCGAGCAGAACGTCATCACCATCAACATGAGCGAGTATCAGGAGGCGCATACCGTATCCTCGCTGAAGGGCGCCCCGCCGGGATATGTGGGTTATGGCGAGGGCGGTGTGCTGACCGAGGCGGTCCGGCGCAAACCCTATTCCGTGGTGCTGCTCGATGAGGTCGAAAAGGCACATCCGGATGTGCATGAGATTTTCTTTCAGGTTTTCGACAAGGGGCAGATGGAGGATGGCGAGGGGCGGATGATCGACTTCCGCAACACGCTGATCCTGCTCACCACCAATGCCGGGACCGATCTGATCATGGACCTGTGTTCCGACCCCGATCTCATGCCCGACCCCGAGGGCATGGGAAAGGCGCTGCGCGATCCGTTGCTCAAGATCTTCCCGCCAGCCCTTCTGGGCCGGCTGGTGACGATCCCCTATTATCCGCTCAGCCCCGGCATGATCGGCCAGATCACCGAGTTGCAACTGGCGCGCATTCGCCGGCGCGTGACCGAAGCGCATGGCGTGCCCTTCGAGTATTCCGAAGCGGTCGTGCAGGAGATCGTCAATCGCTGTCAGGAACTGGAGTCGGGCGGACGCATGATCGACGCCATTGTGACCAACACCATGCTGCCCGCCATCTCGGCCGAGTTTCTGCGCCGGATGATGGAGGGCGGGAAGATCGAAAGGGTCGGGATCGACGTGGCTGACGGAGAATTCACCTACAGCTTCGCGTAATCAAAGAGCCGCAAATCAATTGCCGGGAGCAACCAATGCCAACCATCACACCGATAAAGACAGGAAACTACGCCACTGGTGTAAAGGTTCAAACGCAGTTCGACATGGAAACCCGAGATAAACTGTTCGAGATCACCGGTCCGAAGACCCTCGAATGGAAATACAAGGTGACTTCGGCAAAGCTGCAGGAGCATGGCGCAGATATTGTCGACGAGCATGTGCAGAAGGTCAAAAAACACCTGGAGCAGAACTGGCGCGGCAAATTCAAGACGGATGTCAAGAAGACAGTTCTGAAAGACGGGGACATGAAGAAGATCGAAGACTTCTTCAAGAACAAGCCCGAGAGCGCCCGGAAGCAGCTCAAGGCTCAGGTCGAGAAGGCCGCTTCGGACAAGGCGGAGCGGATCATCAAGGAAGAATTCGAGACCTTCATGGCCGGCGTATCGGACAAATGCCTGCGCGAAATGGGCACAAAGGCATCCAAGTTGAAGAAGGCCACCAAGACAGTCGCGATCGGTGGGGCTGCCCTCGGTGTGTCAGCGGTGGGTATTACCGTGAGCATTGCCTCGATGGGTACCGCAGCCATTCCCGCGCTGACGGCGACCGGGGCTGCGCTGGCGATCCTCGCAGCCGGTGGAACGGCCTTCAAGACCCTCAAGAACGCCCAGAAGGAGTTTCGCGACCAACAAGAGAAACTTTCGAAATCCAAGGGCGCTGCTCTCAAGGCCGTCGAGGCTGCCCTGGACGACGCGAAGAAGCTGAAGACAAAGTATGACCAGATGGTGCTGCGCCAGAACAACATGGGCACCAAGATCGAAGATCTCGATCGCAAGGTGGCGGGCTTGCGGCAGGTCAGGATAGACGAGCCCAAGGCCAGCAAGTTGGCCAAGGAAGCCGAGAAGATAAGCGAAGAGTTGAAAAAAGATCAGGAAAAGCTGGAAAGGCTGACATCGAAGGATCCCAGATACATGGTGACGGCGCTCGAAGCGGTTCTGAAAAGGATCGAGGAGGACGTCGATATCGATGAAGACATCGCGGCGCACGGACGATTGGATAACGCGCTTGGCGCAGCGGCTCGCGCCGGTGCGCTGGCAGGTGGCATTTCTTCACTTTCGAACTAGCCTGCCGGTGCCAGCGTGAAAGCCTAGGAGATCAGCCCGGAACGGAGAAGCCATGGAACAGAACGCCGACGCAAAGCCCCTGTCCTTTCGCGCCAGATTGCGGGTGTTTCTGGAGCAGGACCGGGTACACAACGTGATCCTGACGATCATCATCATCAATGCAATCACCCTGGGCATCGGCACGTCGGATCGGGTAAATCAGGAGATCGGCGGCTTTCTGCGCGGACTGGACCGTTTCATTCTGGGCATCTTCGTCGTCGAGCTTTCGCTCAAGCTCTATGCCAATGGGCTGCGTTTCTTCCGCAGTTCGTGGAACATCTTCGACCTTTTCGTCGTGAGCGTCGGGCTTTTGCCGGACGGCGCGGGATTGTCGGCGCTGCGCGGATTGCGGGTGATCCGGGCCCTGCGGCTTCTGTCCGTCATTCCGCAGATGCGGGCAGTGGTGCAGGCGCTTCTGGATGCGTTGCCGGGCATGGGCGCGGTGATCGTGATGATCTCGATCGTGTTCTATGTCTTTGGCGTCATGGCCACGATCATGTATGGTGCGGCTTTCGATGAATGGTTCGGCACGCTCGGGCGGTCGCTTTATTCCCTGTTTCAGATCATGACGCTGGAATCGTGGTCGATGGGCATCGTGCGTCCTGTGATGGACGAATTCCCCTATGCTTGGGCGTTCTTCGTGCCGTTCATCGTGGTCACCGCCTTTTCGGTGCTCAATCTCTTCATCGGCCTGCTGGTCAACACGATGCAGGCGGCGGTGGAACAGGATACCGAAGCCGAGTTCGAAAAGCTGCGCGAGCTTGTGCGCAACGAGACCGATCAGGTGGACGCGCATGTACTGGCACTACAAGAAGAGGTGCGCGCCCTGCGCGACGAATTGCGAGCAAGCCGGGAGAGCAGATCATGAGCGGCAGCCAGAAGTTCATTGCCCGCAACCGTGCGCCGCGGGTCCAGATCGAATATGACATGGAGCTTTATGGTGCCGAGAAGAAGGTTCAGCTTCCTTTCGTCATGGGTGTGCTATCGGATCTTTCGGGCAAGGCGGAAAGGCCGGCTGTGGCGGATCGCCAGTTTCTCGAGATAGACGGCGACAATTTCGACGAACGCATGCGCGCGATGGCACCACGCGCGCAGTTCACCGTGCCCGATATGCTGACCGGCGAAGGTATGCTGGCGGTGGATCTGACCTTTGAAAAGCTCGATGATTTTTCCCCCGGTGCGATTGCGGCCCGGGTCGAGTCGCTTGCGCCGCTGCTCGAGGCCCGCCAGGCGCTGAACGATCTGCTGGCTTATATGGACGGCAAATCCGGTGCGGAAGCCTTGATTGAACAGGTGCTGAACTCGCCCGCCCTGCTTCAGGCGCTGGCGGGGGGGCAGGCGGAAACCGACACTCTGACTGCCGATCTCGAAGCGCTGAAGGCGAGCCTGCCCGATCCGCCGCAAGAGGAAGAGGCCGATCCGCAAGCCGCTGCGCTTGACGCGCTACGCCGTGCAGAAGTGCCGGAAGTCCCTACCAAGGATGAGCATGAAAGCGTGCTTTCGGGGCTTGCAGATGTTGAACTGCCCGAGGAACCGGCTGGCGAGGATATCGGCGACATCCTTGCCGGCGTGGAACGGCGCGTGGATGACGGCCCGGCGGACCGGACCGCGGAAATCCTCGCCGGGGCCGTGAGCGAAGAGATCACGCCCGAGCCCGAGCCGGCCGATGATACCGACGCGATCCTCGCGTCGCTGGAGCCGGTGGAGCCAGGCGAGGCGGCGGCGGAGGACGATCTCGAAGCGCTGCTTGCCGGGCTTGGGGATGAGGAGGATCTGCCGCCCGACACGGAACCGGACAGCGATGATCTGTCGATCGGGGTCGATCCGGATGAGACTGCCGAAGCGGAGGTCGCGAGCGGGGAGGAGGCTGAAGATGACCTTGATGCACTGCTTGCCGGGCTGGACAGCGAGGCGGACGAAATGGCCGAGGATGGTCCGGACACCGATCAGGAGCTTGAAGCATTGATGGCCGGGCTTGACGTCGATGAGCCGGAGGATGCCACCGACGCGCCTGCTGACGCTCCGGTGGCGGAGGAGGCTGCGGAGACAAAGCGCGATGCACCCGCCCCGCAAAAACCTTTCGGCAGGATTTCCGCGCCGCGCCCGGACCGCGGAGGCCTCAGCCGCGACAGGTTCCGCATCGCCCTGCTCGGGGATTTCAGCGGAC
>SLDH01000341.1 GCA_007125415.1 Roseovarius sp. | reverse complement strand
CTTGAAGGATCCGGCTTTCACTCGGCCTTCATTGCCAAAGGGCCCTACAACGCCATTCTTCAGGAGATTCCCATCGGGCTTATCTGTGATGACAGCGCGGCGTTGCGAGGCTGCGCAAGGCTCCTGTGTCAGAAGGCTGCGTCCTGACCCCCCACCACGATTACGACCTCAAGCCCTCACGACCGCCCGGCGCTTCTTCTTGGTCCAAATACCCATCCGACGCGGGCAAGCAGCGCTGGTGCAGGATGTGGGCGGCGCGTTCCGCCCCGCCTTGGCCTCGCGGATCAGCTCATGAGGCCCGCATGGCGCAGCCCGTCTTTCACCAGCGCCTTGGTCTCATCGCTGAGCTCCGTCAGGGGCGAGCGCACCTCCGGGCTGCACAGATCGAGACAGGACATGGCGTATTTCACACCCACGAGGCCCGGCTCGGTGAAGATCGCCTTGTGCAGCGGCATCAGTTTGTCCTGCAGGTCGAGCGCGCGGGCGTAATCGCCAGCCAGCGTCGCCTCCTGAACCTGCGCCACCAGCTTCGGCGCGACATTTCCGGTCACGGTGATCACCCCGACACCGCCCTGCGCGTTGAACCCGTGCGCCGTGGCATCCTCGCCCGAGATCTGGATGAAATCGGGCCCGCAGGTCAGCCGCTGGTCACTCACGCGCGCCAGATCACCAGTGGCATCCTTCACTCCGATGATGCGCGGCAGTTTCGCCAGTTCACCCATGGTTTCGGGTGCCATGTCCACGGCAGAACGTCCGGGAATATTGTAGATGACGATGGGCAGATCGCAACATTCATGAAGTGCTGTGAAATGCGCGATCAGCCCGCGCTGCGTGGGCTTGTTGTAATAAGGTGTTACCACCAGCGCCGCGTCGGCCCCCACTTCCTGTGCATGTTGCATGAAGCGGATGCTCTCTGCGGTGTTGTTGCTGCCCGCACCGGCGATCACCGGGATGCGGCCCGCCACGGTGCGGACCACCTCGGCCACGACCTGCTCATGTTCCTCATGGCTCAGAGTCGGGCTTTCGCCCGTGGTGCCCACCGGCACCAGCCCGTTGGAGCCCTGAGCGATATGCCATTCCACCAGCTTGCACAGGATATCATAATCGACGATGCCGTTCCTGAACGGCGTGACGAGGGCAGGAAATGATCCTCTGAACATGATACGCTCCTTCCGAGGCGATGCCGACGGGGTCCGTCTGTCTTTGTGAATGGACGGGCAGGAAAGGCCGGCATAGATTAGCGCTGTCTATCCTTTGACTTGGCGGGAAATGCAAGAGATGTTGCGCGTTCTACTGGCCCTGACATTGCTCCTGTTTCCCGCAACAGCGGTCGTGGCGGATGATCCCGCACGCATCGCGCCGCGGCCGTTGGCCAGTGCGCTCGATGCCATGCGCGCCGGGCGCTGGGAGGTGGCGCATGATCTGGCCGCGCGCGATGGCCCCGCTGCCTCGGCCCTCATCGAATGGCATGCCCTGCGCGACGGCCGTGGCACCCCTGAAGAGGTTCTGGCCTTTCTGGAAACTCATCCCGACTGGCCGGGGCTTGACCGGATACGTCGCCGCAATGAAGAAGTTTTCGCAAACCGGGGCAGTACCGATCAGATCCTCGATTTCTTCGACGGCGCCCCGGCACAGACCGGCACGGGCCTGCTGGCTCATGCAGCCGCCCTTGCCGAGCGCAATCGCATGGGCGAAGCCCAGGCCAGCCTCGTGCTCGCCTGGCGCAGCCTTGAGCTCACCCCTGCCGAGCATGATGCATTTCTGTCCGCTGCCGGCGATCTGCTGGCCCCGCATCATGCGGCGCGGCTGGATGCAGCGCTCTGGCGCGGCTGGCGCAATATCGACCTCATGCTGCCGCTGGTCTCCGAGGAGGCCGCGGAGCTGGCGCGTCTGCGCCAGATCCTCGACAGCCCCGCTCTGGCCGAAGACACGATTGCCGGGCTGAGCGCAGGACAGCGGGGCGATCCGGGCATTGCCCATGCGCTCTTCAACCGTGCGCTGCGCAGCGACAAGGACGGCGCCATCGCCATCCTGCTCACCCAAAGCCGCAGTGAGGGTGGCCTCGGGCAGCCCGAGCGCTGGGCAAGCTGGCGGCGTGCGCTCGCGCGGGACCTGATGCGCTCGGGCCGGGCGCCGCAAGCCTATGCCCTGGCATCGGTGCATCAACTGATGGAGGGGGCGAATTATGCTGATCTTGAATGGCTGTCGGGCTATCTGGCGCTGAGCTACCTGCGCGACCCGGAAAGGGCGCTCGATCACTTCCAGCGCTTTCGGGCCGCGGTCGCATCGCCCATATCGTTGGGACGGGCGGGTTACTGGATCGGCCGCGCGCAAGAGGCGCTGGGCGATCCGGAAGCAGCCGCGCTCGCCTATACCGAAGGCGCGGAGCACCAGACGAGCTTCTACGGGCTTCTCTCGGCCGAACGCGCGGGTCTGCCCATCGACCCAGGGCTAGCGGGGGTGGATGATTTCAGCCCGTCCGAAGACAGCACAGCCGATCAGCCCTTGATGCTGCAAGCGGCGGTACTAGCGCTGGCGGCGGATGAGCCTGGCCTTGCCCGCCAGTTCTTCGTGCAACTGGGCAATACGCAGGACCGCGAGACGCTGACCCGCGCCGCCGGGATTCTCCAGGCAAGGGAGGAAGCGCATCTGCAAGTCCTGCTGGGCAAGGCCGCAGCCAGCCGGGGCGTTGTGCTGCCGGGGCCTTACTATCCGTTGCATCCGCTCATGGATGTGCCGATGCGTGTGCCGCCCGAACTGGCGCTGGCCATCGCGCGGCGGGAAAGCGAGTTCAATCCGCTGGTGGTCAGCGGCGCGGGAGCGGAAGGGCTGATGCAACTCATGCCCGGCACTGCGCAGGAGATGGCGCGGGCGCTCTCCCTGCCGTTCGATCGCGGGCGTGTCCGGTCGGATTGGGTCTATAACACGCGGCTTGGCACCGCCTATCTGGCACAGATGGCGCAGCGCTTTGCCGGCAATATCACCTTGATTTCAGTGGCCTACAATGCAGGGCCTGCCCGGCCGCCCCAATGGATTCCGCGCTTTGGAGATCCGCGCGGGATGAACGAACGCGATATCGTGGACTGGATCGAGCATATTCCCTTCCGCGAGACACGCAATTACGTGATGCGCGTCTCCGAAAGCCTGCCCATCTACCGCGCGCGGCTGGGCCGCGAGGCCCTGCCGATCCCCTTCTCGCAGGAACTGGCGGGTGTGAGTATCGTCCCGGCCACCGAATAGAGCGTTCATCTATCAGGTTGACGGAATGGATGGGCTCTTGCGCGAAATAGCAGACGCAGGCCGCCGCGCATTGTCTTGCCGTCCTCCGGCACGACAATGCGCTTCCAACTCGGCTCCATGTGATCGGCAAGCAGTCTGTAGAGAGCTGAGCCGCGGCGCACGGATCGCCGCGCCGTGACCTGACGCCGCACAGTGTGCAGCTCGCACCCGCCAGCCGTTGAGGCTCAGAACCCCTTGCGCCAGGCGAGGGCCAATTGCCAGTCACGCCTGAGCATGGGGCCATTCAGATCCTCGTAGACCGGCACCCCGATCTCCAGCCCGATGCGGTGCCCCTTCAGCGCGCCGCGCTGGGGTGAAAAATCCGCTCCGGCGAACAGGGTGACACTGTCGCCGCCGATGAAATCTGGATTGGCCCCAGGGGCTGGTCCCATGATCTGACGGTCGATCCCGTCGATCTTGCCCACATGACGCCCTTCGATCCTGCCCGACAGGCTGACCCAGGGCGCCGCGCGGTAGCTGATCCAGGCGGTGAGCGCCGCCTCGTTGCCCCGCGCATAACCCTCGTCGTTCTCGCCCAGCCGGATGATGCCGCTGACCTGCCCGCCCCAGCCGGTCTTGCCCTTGCCGGACTGGTAGCTCAGCGCCGGATAGAGATCGAATGTGCCGGAGCCGAGCTGCATGTTGTAGCCCAGCCGCCGGGTGTGGCGCATGTTCATGGGGCTGAGCATTCGCCCCTTCTCGGTGATCGAGCCTGTGGGCAGCGAGAGGCCCAGAGTGGCGGTGAGACTGGTCCGGCCCGCGTTGTAGAGGCCGTAAGTCCCTGCGATCCGGATGTCGCCCAGACCCTCGGTTGACACCTTGCTGCGCCCCAGCACCGTGGTGCCTGTGGGCCCCTGATAGGTGATCATCGTCATGTCCTTCCGGACATAGGGCAGCATCGCCATCAGGGTCAGCCGATCCGTCGCGCCATAAATGGCCCCGAACATATGCATGGTCATGCTCATCTCATGCGGGATGACGCGCAGTGTGGGCGGCATGCCGGGCATGCCTGCAAAGCGGTTGGGGATGTTCGTGGCGCGGTCCGCGCTCAGGTCATTGGTGCCGAAGCGCAGGCCCGACATCTCCATACGGCCGAAACGGTAGCTCAGCATGAACTTGCCGCGCGGCATCACATGATTGCCCATCACGCCGATGGGGCCATGCCCGTGGTGATGCCCCCCGTGATGGCCCCGGTGATGGCCCCCGTGATCACCGGGGCCACCCATCCGGTCGCCGGTGCCGGGTTCCATCATCTGATGGTCGTTGTGGTCATGCATCATCTGCGCCATGCCGGGGGCTGCGCCCAGCATCAGTGCGGCGCTCAGGATGAGCGCGCTCAGTGGTCTTGTCATCTTGTGTAACCTCATGCCGACACCGCCGTGACGGCGGGCCGGTTCTGTCTGACTGAAGGGAATGTGGTGTCGTCAGACCGGAACAGGCGGCGCGCGGGGCTGGTGATCCGGGTGGCCGGGGGCGGCGGGCAGAACCACCGCCAGCAGACCGGAGGCGGTGGCGATGGGCCGCCGCTCGGGCACGAACCGGGGCAGATCGGTGACGAGAACCACCTGCGCCGCCGCGGCAAGGGGGCAGTCCATCCCGGCGGCACTCACATTCTCGTCCACCGGCAGGCCGGTTTCCATCGAGATGTAGATGATCTTGCCGCCCGAGCAGATCGCCATCAGCCCCGGCGCGGGCGCGGCCATGATGAAGGGTACGGCGATGAGGCGCAGGATCAGGGCAAGCGCCAGCAGCTGCGCCGCGCCCCATGGCGTTCTTTGCATTCTGTTGCCGCTCATCCTGTGCATGCGCGGTTCGGTGTCCCTCTCGATTTCGTGAGGTTAGCCGGCCCGCCGCTCGCGCCACAAGGTGAAAAGCCCCGCCGCGACGATCAGGCAGACGCCGATGATCACATTCGCCCGCAGTGTCTCCCCGAAGACGAAGAGGCCGATCAGGCTGATGAAGCCCAGCTGGAAATAGGCGAAAGGCTGCACCGTGCCGGCCTCGGCCGCCTCATAGCAGCGGATGAGCAGGTAATGCCCCAGCGCCCCGGTGACACAAAGGGCGCCCATGAAGCGCCAGTCTGAGGGCGCCATCGGCTCCCAGAACCAGATGCCCACCCATGTCATCACCAGCGATCCCACCGTGCCGGTCCAGAAGAAACTGGTGGCGGCGCTGTCCTGCCGGGCGACATAGCGTGTGAGCAAGCCGTAGAGCGCGAACATGAAGGCCGCCGCCAGCGCCAACCCCGCCTGAACCTGAAAAACCCCGAAGCCGGGCTTGAGGATGATCAGCACGCCGATGAAGCCCACGCCGATCGCCGTCCAGCGCCGCCAGCCCACCCGCTCTCCCAGCACCGGGCCGGAGAGGGCCGCGACCAGCAGTGGATAGCAGGCAAAGACCGCATGGGTCTCGATGAGGCCGAGGATGGTGAAGGAAGTGATGACCACGCAGATCTGGGCCACCAGAAGCACCGCGCGGAACGATTGCACCAGCGGTTGCGCGGTTCTGGCGGCGGCGCGGATGCCCCCTGCCTTGCGCGCCGCGATGGTGATCACGAAAAGTGCGAAGAACCAGTAGCGGATCATCACCACCATGAAGACGCTGTAATCGGTCGCCAGATATTTCGAGAGGGCATCCTGCACCGAAAAGACAAAGGTGGTGGCGATCATCAGCAGGATGCCAAGCCGGGCATTGTTCTGGCTCATGGCAGCCGGGCCACGCACATGTGGCGCTTGCGGCCGAAGCCCGGCGCGCGCGTCACCTCGAAGCCTGCCGCGGCCAATCCGCGCCGCACGAAGCCCGCCGCCGTATAGGTGGCCGCCGTGCCACCAGGGGCCGTGTGCTGCGCCACCTGTGCCATCAGGTCGGGTTGCCAGAGCTCGGGGTTCTTGGCGGGCGAAAAGCCGTCGAGAAACCACGCATCCGCACGCCCCGTCCAATGCGGCAGGGTGGCGCGCGCGTCGCCTTCTACGATTGTCAGACGGATATCCGGCGCACCCTCCAGCGCCTCCACCGGCAGGTCGGGGAAACGGCTCAAAGCGCGCCGCTGTGCCGCGCGGCCCATCGGATAGGCCTCGAAACTCGTGAAATGCAGCACCCCGGGGAGAGCCGCCTGCCGCCAGACCTGCACTGTTGCCAGAAAGTTGAGGCCCGTGCCGAAGCCAAGTTCGGCCACGTGAAACCCCGATCTGAACCGCGCGGGCAGGCCGTTGCCCGCCAGAAAGACGTGGCGTGTCTCTTCCAGCCCGTTCTCGAGGCTGAAATACGGGTCATCGAACCGGCTGGAGACCGGGACATCGCCCGCGCGCCATTCCAGCGCGTCTTGCTGGTCCTGCATCGGCCGATCCTCTATGTGAAGGGTCATTCAGGCGAGACCATGCAAAGGGGGACGGCGATTGGCAATGGCCGATATCACCGTGATGGGGGCGGGCATATTCGGGTTGAGTGTGGCGTGGTGTTGCCAGTCCATGGGCGCGCGCGTCCGCTTGATCGACCCCGGGGGGCCGGGCGCCGGGGCTTCGGGTGGCATTGTCGGTGCGCTGGCGCCACATGTGCCCGAGCAGTGGAACGAGAAGAAGGCGTTCCAGTTCGAAAGCCTCGTGATGGCCGAGGACTTCTGGGCGGAGGTGGCCGCGGTGTCGGGCATGGCACCGGGTTATGGCCGGCTTGGCCGCCTGCAGCCTGTGGCGGATGCACAGCAGCTGGCGCTTGCCAGGGCGCGGGCCCGGAGCGCGGCGGCGCTCTGGCAGGGAAAGGCCCAGTGGCAGGTGCTACGGGTGGATTCGCAGGGCTGGGCCCCTGCCTCGCCCAGTGGCTGGTTGATCCATGACACGCTGACCGCGCGGCTGCATCCGCGGCGGGCCTGCGCGGCGCTTGCCGCTGCCATCACCGCGCGCGGCGGTGAATTGCTGCGTGAAGGCGAGCCGCAAGGACGGGTGATCTGGGCCACCGGCCTGCATGATCTGGAGCGGATCAGCGCGCGGCTTTCGCGCCCCGCGGGCAATGGGGTGAAGGGTCAGGGGGCCTTGCTGGCCCATGCGGCACCGGATCAGCCACAGATTTTCACCGAGGGAGTGCATATCATACCCCATGCGGACGGGACGGTTGCCATCGGCTCCACCTCCGAGCGGGTTTATGATGATGCGACCGCCACCGATGCGCAGCTTGATGCGGTGATCGAAAAGGCCAGGGTGGCGCTTCCCGTGTTGCGCAATGCGCGCGTGATCGAGCGCTGGGCCGCCTTGCGCCCGCGCGCGCGCTCACGAGCGCCGATGCTCGGCGCGCACCCGCTCGCTCCGGAGCAGTTCATTGCCAATGGTGGCTTCAAGATCGGGTTTGGCATGGCGCCGAAGGTGGGGCAGGTGATGGCCGAACTGGTGTTGAACGGCCATGACGGGATCCCGGCGGATTTCCGCCCCGAAGCCTCGCTCTGACGGGCTGCCTTTTCAGACCATTGCAGCGCGCAAGGCTTCCATCTGTTGGCCCAGCATCTTGACCGAGCTTTCGTCCTTGAGCTTGCCTTCACCGTCGAAGGCATCCTGCGCGCCGGCAATGAGCACCGCCGGCCCCGGCACGATCCGCGCCTGCAATTGCAAAAGGTTGCTCATCACCATGAAGCGGGCAGTCTCGCCACCGGTGCGGCCTGCTGATGCCGCGATGATCGCCACGGGCTTGCCCTTGAGCAATCCGCCGGGGATGCGACTGATCCAGTCGGTCGCGTTCTTCAGCACACCCGACATGCCCTTGTTGTATTCCGGTGAGGCGATGACGATGGCATCGGCCTGCTTGAGTTGCTCACCCAGGGCCTTGACGCCCTCCGGCAGGCCGACGCGATCTTCCAGATCTCCATCATAGAGCGGCAGGTCGAGATCAGCCTCCAGCACTTCAGCAGGCCCGAAGGCCTCAACGGCCAGCGCGAGCAGCTTGCGGTTGAACGAGCCCTTGCGCAAAGAGCCGGATATCGCGAGCAATGTGGGATCAGACATAAGATTTCCTTTCCGTTCGGGTTGCCGTGCAACTTGGTGCAGCCCCCCTTGCAAGGCAAGCGCTGGATCCGCACATGAACTGTGCGGCTGTGAAATAGGCGAGTGACGGCTCTTTTGCCGTTTTCCCGCGCCTTCTGCGCACTCATTCCATGGGACATTTCTGCCGGTTTCCCACGAGGCCGAGCGGCCTCGGACTGCCGGGCAGACCGGGCGCCCTCCCTCGCAGGGCACCGCCCGAGTGCTCAAGATACTTGCTCGTTGCGCAAAGTGAGGTTACCGCTGCTCTGATGGATCTGTTCATTCGAGGATATCGGAAGATGAATTCACGCATGCGCTGCCTTGCACTTGCTCTTGCGCTGGGTTTCTCTCCTCTCGCCGTGGAAGCACTCGACATCCCCGATTGCGATGCCTTTGTGAGGTGGTCGGAGATAGAAGGCGATCCGGTGCCGTTTTCAGCCCGGACTTCGTTGCCTGCCCCCTTCGGCGATACGCATATGAGCGACTATTTCGGCAAGACGCTGATGGAGTTGTCCGGCGACGAATTGCAGACACTCTCGCGCGCCGTTGGCAAGTGCCGCGATGAGCGGATGCGCGCCCGTGACATACCCGGGATGTCGGCATTTCAGTCGGCACAGAGCGTGGTCGCCAAGGGGCGTGAGGCCATGCGGCTCGAAGCAAGTACACGCCGGATCATGCTGCGCTATTACGATCACGCCCGCGACCAGCCCCAAGCCGAAGTGGCACGCCGGCTCGCGCTGCTGGCGGAGGGTCCCCTGACCGAAGGAGGGCTCGACTATGCCGAGCCTGAAGAGGCTTCTGCGCCCTATGTGCTGGCCATCCGCCAATCCGCCCGCGATATTCGCTTGTCGGATATTACCGCCTTGCGCGCGGAGATTGCTGCGCTTGCCGAGGATGTCGCGGCCCGCGCTTGCGCTCAAGGCGATTGCTGAGCGGCTGACACCCTTATCCCACCTCTGATCGGGTATCACAGACGCAAGCAACGTTTGTTTGCGCCGAACACGCGGTGGAGTCAGCAGGTGCAATCCCTGCGTCCGCGCCTAAAGGAGCAAATCCCTTGAAAACGAAGAACGCATCCATTGGCGTTCCAGATTTCATCGGTGGCAGTGGTGAGCCGTGCAGGATTCGAACCTGCGACCCACTGATTAAAAGTCAGTTGCTCTACCAACTGAGCTAACGGCCCACTAGGCCGCCTACTTAGAAAGGGCGGTGAAGGCGGTCAACCCTGATTCTGAGAGATATGGAAGGCGATGCTGGATTTGCTTTGCCTGCGGGTCTATATGCCACAGCATGATGGATGGGATGGAAAACGGCTTGCCGTTCATGAAGATGCACGGGCTCGGCAATGACTTTGTCGTGCTCGATGGGCGTGCGTGCGAAATCCCGCTGACACCGGCGCTGATGCTTGCCCTGGCAGACAGGAATCGCGGAATAGGGTTCGATCAGCTTGCCCTCATGACCTCGGGCTCTGGCGATGCGCATCTCAGTTTTTTCAATGCCGATGGTTCGGTGGCGCAGGCCTGCGGCAATGCCACCCGCTGCATCGCGCGCCACCTTCTGGACGAGACGGGCAAGACGGCGCTTACACTGACCACGGATGCCGGCATCCTGACAGCGCAGGACGCCGGCGGCGGGCTCACCGCTGTCAACATGGGCGCACCGAAACTGGAATGGCACGAGCTTCCACTGGCCGAAGAGATGGACACGCTTGAATTGCCTATCGAGGGCAGCCCCACGGCCACGGGCATGGGCAATCCGCATTGCACCTTCTTCGTAGAGGATGCCGAAGCGATCCCGCTTGAAGAGTTCGGACCGCGCTATGAGCATAACCCGCTTTTCCCAGAGCGAACCAATGTGCAGGTGGCAAGCGTCATCGGCGCGGATCATCTGCGCATGCGTGTCTGGGAGCGCGGCGTGGGTGTGACACTGGCCTCCGGGTCCTCCTCCTGTGCCACGGCCGTCTCCGCCGCGCGGCGCGGACTCACCGGGCGGCGCGTGCGCATCGAGCTTGATGGCGGCCCGCTCGACATCGAGTGGCGCGAGGATGGTGTTTGGATGACCGGCGCCACCATGCATGTTTGCGATGGCGTGCTGACAGAGCAGTTCCTGAGTGCTGTCGGATGAGCGATCCGCCGGTTTTCACCACGCTGGGCTGCCGCCTCAACGCCTATGAAACCGAAGCGATGAAGGAGCTTGCAGCGCGTGCGGGGCTTGGTGATGCAGTTGTGATCAACACCTGTGCCGTCACCTCGGAGGCTGTCCGCAAGGCCCGGCAGGAGATCCGCCGCTTGCGGCGCGCGCATCCGCAAGCGCGCCTGATCGTGACGGGATGCGCCGCCCAGACGGAGCCCGAAACCTTCTCCGCGATGGAAGAGGTGGATGCCGTGATCGGCAACACCGAAAAGATGCAAGCCCGGACATGGCAGGGCCTGAGCGCCGAATTTGTCGGGGAGACGGAGCGCTGTCAGGTGGATGACATCATGTCGGTGACCGAAACGGCCGGACATCTGATCGATGGGTTCGGAACGCGCAGCCGGGCCTATGTGCAAATCCAGAACGGGTGTGATCACCGCTGCACCTTCTGCATCATCCCCTATGGGCGCGGCAATTCCCGGTCTGTGCCCGCAGGGCTGGTAGTGGATCAGATCAAGCGGCTGGTGGGCCGCGGCTATAACGAGGTGGTGCTGACCGGCGTGGATCTGACAAGCTGGGGTGCCGATCTGCCAGGGGCGCCACGGCTGGGCGATCTGGTGATGCGCATCCTTCGGCTGGTGCCCGATCTGCCGCGGCTGAGGATCAGTTCCATCGACAGTATCGAGGTGGACGACAGCCTGATGCTGGCCATCGCTACCGAAAGGCGGCTCATGCCCCATCTGCATCTGAGCCTGCAGCACGGCGATGACCTCATTCTGAAGCGGATGAAACGCCGGCATCTTCGCGATGATGCGATCCGCTTTTGCGAGGAGGTGCGCAAGTTGCGGCCGGACATGACCTTCGGGGCGGATTTCATTGCCGGTTTTCCCACCGAGACAGCCGCGCATTTCGAAAACTCGGTGAAGCTGGTCGATGAGTGCAGGCTGACATGGCTGCATGTCTTTCCCTATTCCGCCCGGCCCGGCACGCCAGCCGCACGCATGCCGCAAGTGGACGGGCAAATGGTAAAGGCCCGCGCCGCCCGGTTGAGAGAGATCGGAATCGCGCGTGTCATCGCGCATCTGCGGGCGCAGCTCGGAAGAACGCACAACATCCTCATGGAAAGCGCACATATGGGGCGTACCGAACAATTCAGCGAAGTTGAGTTTGAAACTGACCAGCCTGAAGGCCGGATCGTGACCGCGCGTATAACCGGTGCCGCCGGGCTGAAACTGACAGCGTGACATGCCGTCATCCGATTGGGGTCGGGAACAGATATTCATTTTGCAGGAAATACTCGAATTCCGGCCTTTGCCGCATGCGCTGCGACAGGAGTATTTCAGGCAAAATGAAGCCTATTCCAGCAGTGTGGTGACCATTGTGCTGTGCGCGTCGGAGAGTGGCTCGATCACGTCGAAATGATGTCTGCTCGGGGCGATCACCTGCGCCGCAGACCAGGTGCCTGAAAGCCATCGAGCCTGATCCAGAAAGGCCGGGCGCTCCTCTGCCCCCACCCAGACCGTTGTCAGGACGTCGAGGCGTCTTTGCATGAAGATCGGGCTTTCCTTCATCGCTTCCTGCGCGTCGATCTTCAGGGCGGCGTTCATCTTGGTATGCATGAGCGGGCGCAGATCCGAAAGTGGCGATATCGGCAGGACATGTCTGAGGCGCGTTGCGACATCCGGGGCGAGCAGACCGGGCTCCAGCATGCGCGCTACCAGATGTCCACCTGCGGAATGTCCCGTCAGCACGATGGGCCCCGCCACCAGACTGGCCGCTGCGGTGATGGCGGCGACGATCTGGCGGGTGATGCCTGAGATCCGGATCGCGGGGCAGAGATCATACGAAGGGATGGCCGCAGCCCATCCCCTGTCGATTGCTCCCCGTGACAGGTGAAACCAGTATGTGCGATCGAACTTCAGCCAAAAACCGCCATGCACGAACACCAAGAGACCCCTGGGCGCGCCCCTGGGCAGGAAAAGGTCGAAGATTTGGCGCTCGCCGGGCCCATAGGACAGAGCCTTGCGGTGCAGGCCAAGTGGGGCCTGCTGCGCCACCCAGTCGCGCGAGGCGGTCAGCCAGCGCCCGGGATAGCTCTCTGCGCCGTCGATATGGGCCGCATTCGCGTAGGCGTCGTCGTAATCCATTCGCCGTCTCATCTCGTGGTACTGGACAAGCCTAACGTAAGATGGTTTGCCTTTTCGAGATCAGAATTGGAGGAGATGCGTGATGTCCGTGACCGAGTTGAAAGCGATGCTGAAAGATCCCGGCCTGCTGGCCGAGATGGCCTATTCCAATGGTGCCTGGGTGGAAGGAGCGGACGGGACCTTCGAGGTGCGTAACCCCGCCAACGGAGCGGTCGTGGCCAATGTCGCCGACATGTCACGCGCGCAGGTGTCCCAGACCATCGCTGCCGCCGAAGCCGCTCAGAAGGACTGGGCGAAATGGACCGGAAAGGAGCGCGCCGCGGTGCTGCGCCGCTGGTTCGATCTCATGATGGCGCATCAGGAGGATCTGGGCACGATCCTGACCGTGGAACAGGGCAAACCCCTTGCCGAGGCCAAGGGCGAGATTGCCTATGGGGCCTCTTTCATCGAATTCTTCGGGGAGGAGGCGAAGCGCGTCTATGGCGAGACCATTCCGGGCCATCAGCGGGACAAGCGTATCATGGTGATCAAACAGCCCATCGGCGTGGCGGCCTCGATCACGCCCTGGAACTTCCCCAATGCGATGATCACCCGCAAGGCAGCACCTGCGCTGGCGGCGGGTTGTGCTTTCGTGGGCCGCCCGGCGGCCGAAACACCGCTTTCGGCCACGGCCATGGCGGTGCTGGCCGAACGCGCGGGCATCCCGGCCGGCGTGTTCAACATCGTCACCTCCTCGTCCTCCTCGGCCATCGGCAAGGAGTTTTGCGAGAACCCGGCCGTGCGCAAGCTGACCTTCACCGGGTCCACCGAAGTGGGCCGCATCCTGCTGCGCCAGGCCGCGGATCAGGTGATGAAATGCTCCATGGAACTGGGGGGCAACGCGCCTTTCATCGTCTTCGATGATGCCGACCTGGATGCCGCCGTCGAGGGCGCCATCATGTGCAAGTTCCGCAACAACGGCCAGACCTGCGTTTGTGCCAACCGCATCTATGTGCAGGCGGGCGTCTATGACGCCTTTGCCGAGAAGCTGCACCGCGCTGTCTCGGCGCTCAAGATCGGTGACGGCATGGCAGACGGCACGCAGCTTGGCCCGTTGATCAATGCCGATGCCATCGACAAGGTGCAGGAGCATGTTGCCGATGCCACATCGAAAGGGGCTAAGGTCATGCTGGGTGGCGGAGAGGCGTTGCAGGGAGAGGGCTACTTCCTGCCGCCCACGATCCTCACGGGCGTGACCCAGGAGATGATGGTCAGCCAGGACGAAACCTTCGGCCCCCTGGCCCCACTCTTCCGGTTCGAGGATGAGGATGATGTGATCGCGATGGCCAATGACACGATCTTCGGCCTTGCCAGCTATTTCTATGCCAAGGATCTGAGCCGCGTCTACAAGGTGGCCGAGGCGCTGGAATACGGAATTGTCGGTGTGAATACCGGCATCATCTCGACCGAGGTCGCCCCCTTTGGCGGGGTCAAGCAATCGGGCCTTGGCCGCGAAGGCAGCCATCACGGGATCGAGGATTTCCTCGAGATGAAGTATATCTGCATGAGCGTCTGACGCGCCGCGCGGACCTGCGGTCATGCCGCCGTGCAGGCATTGCCGTAAGGCAAGCCTGTCGCAATTTCGTGTGACGTCTGCTTTAACGAGAACAGGCTGTTTGACAGAAACCAGTGAGAGGAGTTTTGCCATGTCCCGTTTCCTGATGACTAGCGCGCTCGCGACCGGGCTTGCCCTACCTGCCATGGCGCAGGGCGAGGGGCGGGAGGTCAGCGGCGAGTTGACGTATCTGCCAAGGATCGCCCTGCCCGATGATGCCAGCGTGACGTTGGCGGTCGAGGGGGCGTTCGGCACGCTTCTCGGAGAAGCACGGTTCGACACCGGCGGCGCGCAGGTGCCGCTTCCCTTCTCCCTCGAGGTGGTGCCGGGCCTGAATGGAACGCTCGGGGCGCTGATCCGGGTGGAGGACAGCGCGTGGTGGATCGCGCAGGACGTGGCCGTGCCGGCGGGCGCTGATCCGCTTGATCTGGGCATGATCACGCTGGAGCAGTTCAGCCCGCTGGCCTTCGCCACCGCGTTCGATTGCGGTGGCACGGCCGTCGCCTTCGGTATCGCCGATGACAAGGCAGTGCTGCGCGTGGGCGGACAGGACTACGAAATGCAACAGGCCATCGCCGCCTCGGGCGCGCGCTATGTGGCCGTGGATGACGAGAGCACTGAATTCTGGTCGAAGGGCGACAGCGCGATGCTGACGGTCGAGGGGCAGGATATGGGGGAGTGCACCGTGGTTGATCCGACGCCCGCCGCGTACCGCGCTCGCGGCAACGAGCCGGGCTGGAGCGCCACGATCGGCGAGGCAAGTGTGGAGATCGACGCTGATTATGGGGCGCTTGCGCTGAGCGCGGATCGCCCGGACGTGCAACTGGAGCCGGGTGCCTATGTGTTTGACATGCCCGAGATCGCGGCCCGGCTGACAGTTGAAGACAGGCTCTGCAAGGACCTCTCGACCGGAATGCCCCACCCTCATCATGCCACACTGATGCTCGAGGACCGTGAGTTGAAGGGGTGCGGCGGTGATCCGGCCAGCCTTCTGACCGGTGCGGAATGGACCCTCACCGACATTGGCGGAGAGACACCCGTGGAGGGCGCGGAGGCCGTGCTTGGTTTCGGGCCTCAGGACCGCGCCTATGGAAGCACAGGCTGCAACCGCTTCATGGGTGGCTACACGCTCACCGGTGAGGGGCTGAGCATGGGGCAGATGGGTGTGACGATGATGGCCTGCCCTGATCCGTTGATGGCGCAGGAACGTGCGGTGCTCGATGCGCTGGCAGCGGTCATGCGGTTTGACATTGACGAAAGCGGCGCGCTCTTGCTGATCGGCGGGCCTGAGGATGCGCCGCTGCTGACCGCAAGGCGCGATTGAGCCACGACAAAGCCCGGCCGTCTGGGCGGCCGGGCATCGCTTGGCAAGACGCCTTGGGTCAGTTGAGCGTCAATTGACGGATTTCGCCTCGACGACGTCCTTTTCGACAGCATTGCCGCTCAGGATTTCGATCTGGCGGGGTTTGAGCGCCTCTGGCATCTCGCGCACCAGGTCGATATGCAGCATGCCGTCCGCATGGGTCGCGCCGGTGACGCGCACGTGATCGGCGAGCTGGAACTTCCGCTCGAAGGCGCGGGTGGCGATGCCCCGATGCAGGAATGTGCGCTGTTTGTCCTCCTCGGACTGCTTGCGCGCCGTGACGATCAGTTGCCCTTCGCGCAGTTCAACCCCGAGGTCTTGCTCGGAAAAGCCGGCCACGGCAATCGAGATGCGGTAGGCATCATCGGCGGTCTTTTCGATGTTGTAGGGCGGATAGGTGGCTTCATTGACCTCGCTGGACAGGACACGGTCCATCATGTCCGCAATCTGGTCAAAGCCGACGGTTGCACGGTAAAGCGGTGCAAAATCAAGGTTTCTCATGGTCATCCTCCATTGAGCGATAACAGATGTCATGCCTTCCCTCATGGGACAGGCGGGTATGTTCCAGCCTGATCATCAGCGCTGGACACGGCATATCTGGGAAATGCCGGAAGTTCTTTCAAGGGGTCAAGCTGCGCTCTTCACGGTTTTGCGAATTTGGCTCCCGAGGCGTGGTTCTGCTCCCCCACGCGCACCCGTCGTATCTCCCCCGATGTGGGCGGTGCCATCGGCATGGCGCGCAGATCCCGTCTGAGCCGCTCTACGAGGGGAGGCAGGTCCATGCCGAAGGCGCGAGGGGTGCCACCCTCCACTGTCCCGCCGCTGATCAGGGTCAGGATGCGGGTGCGCCCATGTTCCTGCACGAAGACAGGAGCACCGGACGAGCCATGGGTGACATCGCAATCAAAGGCGATGAGGCCCGGCCCGCGGCCCAGAACCGAACAATTGCGCTGCCAGGAAAGCGCCTCGTCCCGGCCTTGCCCATAGGAGACGACGCTCACCCGCTGCCCATTGCCCGCGCCCTGATGCAGGATGAAGGGATCGGCGATGGAGGTGGGGATCAGTTCCGCAAGCTCCAGCAGCGCCACATCATGGCGGATCACCTCGGCACCAAAGCGTTTCGTCGGATCATATCCGGGATGCGCCACAAACCGGGCGATCCGGCGCTCGGCCAGAGCCTTGCCATCTGCGAGCCCGGCGCGAAAGCGCATGCTTTCGGGCGCGCGCGGGCGGCCCTGCCGGTCATAGACGCAATGCGCGGCCGTCAGGACCAGATGAGAGGCGATGAGAACGCCGGTGCAATATGCCCCGCCCCCCATGTCGATCCGGCCCACCGCCTCCCAGCGCAGCAGATCCGCGCGGTCGGTCAGCCGGATGAGATTGCCGCCCGCATCCGAGGGCGCCGCCAGCATCAAGAGCGCCATGGTGCCGGCCATGAGGATATGGGAACTGCGTCTCACGGTTTGGCGAATTTCGCACCGGTTTCGCGGCTCTGCCCTGCCGTGAACATCCGCGGGGCCGCATCCTGAAAAACACCCATGCCCGCCGCCAGTTCTGCGCGCAGCAGTTGCAGGGCCGCTTCGAGTTCGGTGCCGAGCGACACCTTCTGGCCATTGACCTCCGCCATCGCGGAAACCACCGAGACCACCCGCGCCTCGCCCGAGTCGAATGAGAAGATCGGTGCGCCCGAGGAGCCGAAATCGACATCGCAGGATGTGATCAGCACGCCGCGCTGTCGGGCCATCACGGCACAGACCTCCTGCAGGGAGGGTGCCTCGGAGCGGTTTCTGGCATAGCTCACAACACCGATGCGCTGGCCCTTGCGGGGCAGGCTGTCTGTCTTGAAGGGGATGACGGTGGTGTTGTTGATCGGATGGTGCAGTTCCAGCAAGGCCACGTCATTGCGGGTGCGCGCCTCCGCCCTTTCCCCGGACTGATCGAACTCCGGATGCACCACCGCGCGCCGGACCCAGCGATAGGCCGAGGCGCGGCCGTTGCGCCAGCCTGCCAGAAATTCGATCTTGCGATGATCGATCCGCTCATGCGTCTCGCTGTCAAAAAGGCAATGCGCGGCGGTCAGCACCAGATCGGGGGCGATCAGCGCGCCGGTGCAAAAGCCGCGCCCGTCAATGTCGAGCCGCCCCACGGCCTCCCAGCCGCGGGTATCATCGCCGGTCAGCAACGTGGTGAGGGCCGAAGTCTGGCCGGTATCTCCCGTGTCAGCAGTTGTGACGCCAGCGGCGCTTGCGGCGAAAAGACAGAAAGCCAGAGATAGAAAACGCCGCATGACCCCTCCCACGGATCCGTTTATTCATCCATGAGCGGTAGCCCTGCTTTGGGGCGGAATTGCGACGAAACCCCGGAAAAACCCGGTTCAGCCCAATTTGCGCGGCTTCGGCCCGCCGGTGGCCCAGTCCAGCAATTCCACGGTATGGACCACAGGCAGGTCCGTGCCGCCTCCGATCTGGATCATGCAGCCGATATTGCCCGCGGCGATCACATCGGGCGCCTTGGCTTCCAGCGTGCGAACCTTGCGCTCCTTGAGCTGTTTGGAGATCTCGGGCTGCATGAGATTGTAGGTCCCCGCCGAGCCGCAGCAGAGATGACTGTCGGCCGGCTCGACCACCTCGAATCCGGCCTTCTTCAGCAGGTCCTTGGGAAAGGTCTTGATCTGTTGGCCATGCTGGAGCGAGCAGGCCGCGTGATAGGCCACTTTCAGGCCCTTCGGCTCGGCCTTGAACTCAAGCTTCATCAGAAGCTCCGAAACATCCATGGCAATCGACGAGACACGGGCGGCATCCTCGGCCAGGGGCTCACGGCTGAACATATGGCCGTAATCCTTGACGGTCGTGCCACAGCCGGAGGTGTTGATCACGATGGCGTCGAGCCCCGCCCCGTCCATCTCGGCGGCCCAGGCACGGATGTTATGCGCGGCGGTGGCATGGCTCTCGGCGGTCTTGCCCATGTGATGTGTCAGCGCGCCACAACAGCCCGCTCCTTCAGCCACCACCACCTCACAGCCCAGCCGCCTGAGCAGGCGGATGGTGGCATCGTTGATATCGGTATCGAGCGCCTTTTGCGCGCAGCCGGTCATCAACGCGACACGCATCTGCCGCTCGCCCTTGGGCGCGAAGCTCTGAGGGTCGTCGTTGCGGCTGACCGGGGGGATGGTCTTGGGGGCCATTTCCAGCATGGCGCGCAGGCGCGCATCGGGCATGGCCCAGGCGAAGGGCTTGCCGATCTTGGCCGCCAGCAGGGCGATGCGGAACCGGGTGGGATAGGGCAGAATGCGTGCCAGCGTCCAGCGCAGCATCCGGTCCATGAAGGGGCGTTTGTGTCGCTCTTCGATATATTCGCGGGCATGATCCACGAGATGCATGTAATCCACCCCCGAGGGACAGGTGGTCATGCAGGCCAGACAACTCAGGCAGCGATCGATATGCTTGACCGTTTTCGGGTCGGGGTCGCGGTCATTTTCCAGCATGTCCTTGATCAGGTAGATGCGGCCGCGCGGGCTGTCGAGTTCATCGCCGAGGACCTGATAGGTCGGGCAGGTGGCGGTGCAGAAGCCGCAATGCACACAGTTGCGCAGAATCGTGTTGGATTGCGCGATGGCGGGGTCCATCAGTTGTTCGGCGGTGAATTCGGTCTTCATCTAACTGCCAATCATGAGTTCCGCCGCGGTCAGGCCGAACCACGGCAAGGTTGTGGCCACAGCACCCAGGCTAAAGGCTATGCGGGTCGAGATGCGGCCGGTCAGATACGCGCTTGCCGCTAGAAAGCAGAGCGTCACCACCATGATCCAGCCCAGCCAGAGCAGCAGGACAACAGCCACCGCCACCGCCATGCTGTCGCCCAGAAGGAACGGCAGCGAAAGGCCGACAGCCGCAAGCGCGGCCGAGGCCAGCCAGAGCAACATGACATAGCGCGGCGAAGACTCCCTCCGGGTCAGCGCCCAGAAGATCGAAGGGCCCGCAGCAAGGCTGAGAAGAATCAGTGTCAGCGACATTGCGCAACAGACCCCATCAGACCGGAGTTCAGGATGCCTTTGGGGTCGAACCGCTGGCGCAGGCCCTGTTCCAGTCGGGCGACGGGCGCAGGCTGCGGGTGAAACGGGTCAGGGTCGGCTCCCCGGATCAGTGTCGCATGACCGCCCGGCGCGGCGATCTTCTTGCGCAAGGCGGCCCCCGTCAGGTCGCTGCCTTCGGGGGCCAGCAGCCAGACCAGCCCGCCACCCCAATCATAGATCGCCTCACAGCCCGGGCACGCTGCCACGATACCGGGGGCATCGGTGGGCTTGACCGAAAGCCGCCAGACCGTGCCCGCGCGCCCGTGAAACGGCGTGATATCGCGCAGGGCCTGCCATGTGGCCTCAGTGTCTTCGGGCGCGGTCTCCAGCGTGGCATCGCCGAATTCCGCCAGAAGCGTGCGCAAAGCATCGGCGCGGTAGCTGACCGAGTTGGTGAACCCCTCCAGCCGGATCAGCGTGACCGGAACACCGTCCGGCCCCTCCTGCATATGCGCAGCCCCCGTCACCTCATAGGGCGAGGCCAGTGCCTGCGAGAGCGCCGCGATGGCGCGTTCATCCCCCAGCCCGTCCAGCCGCAGGGTCACGCTGGCTTGCGGTTTGGGCAGCACCTTGAGCGCCACTTCAGTCAGCACGCCGAGCGTGCCATAGCTTCCGGCCATCAGCTTCACGAGATCATATCCGGTGACGTTCTTCATCACCCGTCCGCCATTGCGGATGATCTGCCCTTGTCCATCGACAAACCTGACCCCCAGAAGGAAATCGCGCGCTGCCCCGCATTGGATTCGCCGCGGCCCCGAGACGTTCGCCGCCACGACGCCGCCGATCGTGGGCGTGCCCGTGGTGCCCAGCAGGCCGCGATGATCCATCGGCTCGAAGGGCAGGCGCTGACCTTCGGCATCGAGCGCCGCGTCGATCTCCTGCACCGGTGTGCCGGCAGCGACCACAAGAGTCAGCGCGCCCGGCTCGTAAAGCTCGATACCGGTGAGGGCGGCCGTGCTCAGCGGCTGGCCATCCACCGGCCTGCCGATGGGCCTTGTGCCGCCGCCACGGATGCGCAGCGGGGCATTGGCCGCGCGAATGATGTCGGCAAGCTCGCTTTCGGTTTCGGGAGTCATCTTTGCCTCACGCCGCCCGGCGGCCCTGTGAGAGATCGAGAGGGAAGACCTTGGCCGGATTCAGAAGCCATTCGGGATCGAACACATCCTTCACGGCCATCTGTATCTCCATGTCTTCGGGCGCGAACTGACTGACCATCAGATCGCGCTTTTCGATGCCGACGCCATGCTCGCCCGTCAGGCAGCCGCCCACCTCCACGCAGAGCTTGAGGATTTCGGCCCCGAACTCCTCGCAAAGCTCCAAATCACCGGGCTTGTTCGCATCAAAGAGGATGAGCGGGTGCATGTTGCCGTCGCCTGCGTGAAAGACATTGGCGACATCCAGCCCGAAACCTTCCGACATCTCGCGGATACGACCCAGAACATGGGGCAATTGGCTGACCGGGATGGTGCCATCGAGGCACATGTAATCGTTGATCTGGCCCATCGCGCCGAAAGCGGATTTGCGGCCCAGCCAGATGGCGGCGCTTTCCTCGGCGGATTTGCTCTCACGCAGTTCCACAGGATCATGGGCCTGAGCGATCCTCTTGATCGTTTCCAGTTGTTCGTCGATTTCCGTGTCGGAGCCTTCGACCTCGACGATCAGCAAGGCTTCGCAATCGGGATAGCCTGCCTTGGCGAAAGCCTCGCAGGCGCGGATGCAGGGGCGGTCCATGAATTCGATGGCCACGGGCAGAACCCCGGATTTGATGATGTCCGACACGCAGGCCCCGGCCACCTCGTTGCTGTCGAACCCCATGAGCACCGGGCGCGCGCCCTCGGGTTTGCGCAGGATGCGCAGGGTCGCTTCCGTGACCACGCCCAATTGCCCCTCGGAGCCGCAGATCAGCCCCAGCAGGTCATATCCCGCGGCATCGAGATGCGCGCCGCCCAGCTCCACCACCGTGCCATCCATCAGCACCATGGTCACGCCCAGAAGGTTGTTGGTTGTCACGCCGTATTTCAGGCAATGCGCCCCGCCGGAGTTCATCGCGATATTGCCTGCAATGGCGCAGGCCAGCTGGCTCGACGGGTCGGGCGCGTAGAAAAACCCCTCTTCCTCCACAGCGCCGGTGACGGAAAGATTGGTCCGCCCCGTTTGCACCCGGATTGTGCGGTTCCGGTAATCGGTCTCGATGACGGCGTTGAGCCGTGCCACCCCGAGGATCACGCTGTCTGCCGTGGGCAGCGCTCCACCGGCAAGGGAGGTGCCGGAGCCGCGCGGCACGACGGGCACGCCCATCTCGCTGCAGATGCGCAGTACATCGGACACTTCGCTGGTGCTTGCGGGCAGGACCACGCAGAGCGGCGGGCATTTGTAGGCTGTCAGGGCGTCGCATTCATAGGCTTTGGTCTGCACCGGATCATCGATCACCGCGTTTGTCGGCAAAACCTCATTCAGGCGTTCGACAAGACGAGATTTCCTTGCAAGTATGGTCGGGTCGGCCGGGGGCATTTCCATGGACATCTCCTCACATTGGTAAACAAATATAACCAATTTTGAATCAAGGCAAGAATTACTTGCGCGAGGTGGCTTGAGCGGGCCGAAGTTGAATGACTGAACCCGATCATCAAGCCTTCCCGGGGCGCGCGAGCCGATCTTGAAGGGCGGACCTGTGGTGCGACGAGCAGCCCGGCGATGTGCAGGGGCGTTCGGCCTTTACGCTGCGCGCCCTTATCGTTTGCCTCATCGTGGTCGATAAACGCAACCAGCCTGTTGCCCAGCGTCACGGTGGAGAAGCTTGGCGCAGGTTGAAGCGTTGGGAAGAGTTGAGTCGGATCAAGCAGACCACGCTCTCGGCCTGAAAGCGGCAGCTCGGGCCGGTAGCGCCGCCTGTCGCGTCAGGTCCTGCGGCCCTCGCGCAGCCAGCCGCCGATGATGAGGCCGGAGATCAGCAGCAGCACCAGCCATGGCGGCAAGAGAGCCGTCTGCCTGACGCTCAGTGTCTCGAAGGCATCCCGTGGCGTGATCCCCATCCAGCCGCGCCCGGCTGCAGGCCGCCCTTCGCGCACTTCGCGCAACCGGGGCAGGCCGTCCACCAGCGCGAAGCTGCCTCCCCCCGTTGCCTCCAGCATCGGGCGCAGGTCCATGTCCCCCGCCATTGTCTCCTCGAATTCGACCGGGCTTGCCGGGCCAAGGCCGATCACGGCGCTGTGCGTATCACTGGCAAGGCGGTAAAGCCCGATATCCGGCCCGTCGAACAGGGCCTCGAAACGGCCGGGCGAGACCTCCTGAAGCGGCAACACCACATCTTCTCCGCCCGGTGTGGTGATCGTCACATCGCCCACATTCTCCGAAAGGCTGCGCCGGATGATGCGCATGGTCTGGTCCGTGGCCTCGGCCCAGAGCGCTTCTTCTTCCAGTTCGGGTTCCTTCATCATCCAGTGAGCGAGGCGGCGCAGCAATTCAAGCTGCGGCCCGCCGCCCTCGAAACCGCGATTCCAGAGCCAGGCATGATCCGAGGCCAGGAGTGAAACGCGCCCCTCTCCCACACGGTCGAGCATCAGAAGCGGCTTCTCGTCGATACCCGACATGACGACCTGCCCGCCTTCCGGCTGCACCTCGATCTGGCGAAGCCACTGGCCCCAGTCTCCATCGAATTCCGCTTCGAGCCCGGCGGTGACAGGGTGCCGCTGGCCAAGCTCGGTCACGCGGGGCCGGTATGGTTCTTCCAGCACCCGCGCGGTCGGACGGCCGGGAACGATGTGCTCGATCGGTGAGCGAAAGAGGCTGTCGGCGCTGGCGAAATCCGGCCCGGCCGCGATCAGCACCGCGCCACCCTGCTCGACATAATTGCGCACGTTGTCGAGATAGAGCGCCGGCAGAATGCCGCGCCGCTTGTAGCGATCGAAGATGATCAGGTCGAATTCATCGATCTTTTCCAGAAAAAGCTCCCGGGTGGGAAAGGCGATGAGCGACAATTCACGCACCGGCACACCGTCCTGCTTTTCAGGCGGGCGCAGGATGGTGAAATGCACCAGATCGACGGAACTGTCGGATTTCAGCAGGTTGCGCCATGTGCGTCCCCCGGCATGAGGCTCGCCCGAAACCAGAAGCACGCTCAGCCGGTCGCGTACACCGTTGATCTGGACGATGGCGGTGTTGTTGCGGTCGGTCAATTCGCCTTCCATCACCGGTGTATGGAATTCGAGCACATTGCGCCCCCCGTGCGGCAGTCGTATCGGCAGGTCGATAGGGCGACCGATGGGGACATCGAAGCGCCGGGGCTCGGCCCCGTCCACCGCCACGTCAAGTGCGGCGGTTCGGGCGTCTGAGGGAGCGTTGCCCATATCCTCGATTTCGAGCGTGAGCACGACCTCTTCATCGAGAATGGCGAAGGCGGGTGCGTTGCGAATCTTGATCCGGCGGTCCCAGTCGCTTTCGCGCCCTGTATGCAGCAGATGCAAGGGGGCAGGCATGTCAGGGGCGCGCTCTGCGTCATGCAGACGCCCATCCGAGAGAATGAACGCCCCGGCGACCCGTCCGCGCGGTTCCTGCGCGAGGGCCTCGGAGAGGGCGGTCATGAGTTGTGTGCCGGAATTATCCACGCCATCGGCCACGGTGATACGGCGCAGGACCGTATTCTCGCGCGCCTCGATCCGGGTGGCAAGCGCCTCGGCGGCTTCGGCTGTGAGATCGGCCCGATCGCCGAGCCTGTTGCTTGCGGTCGCGTCCTCGATCATCAGGATGATGTCCGAAAGCCGCCCCCGCTCTTCCTGCTGAAACACCGGACCGGCCAGCGCGGCAACCACCACAAGCGCGGCCATTGCCCGAAAGGCCCAGCCGGAGAGCCCCCGGTGCAGGGCAAGCGCCACCGCCGTCATCGCCATCCCCGCGAGAGCGATGATCAGCCACCACGGCAGCAAAGGGTCAAAGACGAAACTGCCCGTCATTGCCCGAGCCTGTTGAGAAGTGCGGGCACATGGACCTGATCCGATTTGTAATTGCCGGTCAGCACATGCATCACAAGGTTGACCCCGAAGCGATACGCCAATTCGCGCTGTCGCTCCCCTGAATAGCCCCGCCCCACAGGATAGAGCGGGTTGCCGCGTTCATCCATCGCCCAGGCCGCCGCCCAGTCATTCCCGCCGATCACCACCGGGGTGACACCGTCATTGAGGTTGCGGAAGGGCATCCCCTCGACCTGTTCGGCATACGGCGGAGCGGCCTACACCCAGATCGAGCGACCGGCATGCCGCACCGGAAAATCCTGCAGCAGATAAAAGGTGCGCGTCAGCACATGATCGTCCGGCAACGGCTCCAGCGGGGGGATGTCCAGCGGTGCCGCCAGCCTTTGCAGTTTCGCGCCGTTGGGCGAAGACGCGCCAAACCCCGCCACATTGGCGTCACGGGTGTCAAACATGATCATGCCACCGGTCCGCAGATAGGTGTTGAGCTTGCCATAGGCCTCCGCCGAAGGCTGTGGCTGATCCGGCGTGACCGGCCAGTAGAGGAGCGGATAGACGGCCAGTTCGTCCAGTTCCAGATCCACGCCAATCGGATCGGCGGGCTCCACCGAGGTGCGGAAGAAGAGCGTTTCGCTCAGCCCGGCGAGGCCGGCGCGGGAGGTTTCGTCAATCCTGCGATCGCCGGTGATTACATAGGCCAGCACCACCTCCGAGGTGGCGGCTTTCGTCTTCTCGTCCTGTGCCGTTGCAGCCTGCGGTATCGCCAGTAGCAGCGCCAGCACCAGCGTGGCCCTTGCCGGTGCGAGCCGCCCCGAAAGTGCCAGAGAGGCCAGCACATCCGCCGAGAGCAGTACCAGCGCCAGTCCCAGAAG
>SLDH01000088.1 GCA_007125415.1 Roseovarius sp. | reverse complement strand
GCCCGAGGCATTCATCGCCGCCGACATCAACCGCGACGGACAAGTGACGGCGCTTGATGCGCTGGAAGTCCTGCGCACCGCCGTGGGGCTGGGCACCGAACACGCGCCGCAATGGGTGTTCTTCGACGCAGGGGCCGATCTTTCCGCACTGGACCGCAACAACAGCTCGGTTGAGGCGGATCTTCAGCTTGCGGAAATCGACGCCGCTGTCGGGGAGCTTGCGATGCGGGGGGTCTTGCTGGGCAACATGTCGGATTTTGCCTGACATACGGGCGTTCTGTGGGTCAGGTACAGGGCCCCTTGCTTCCCTGGACTGCAAGGCCCTGTCTGCCGCGCTGCAGGGGACGATCCCCCGCACGTCGTCGCTTCATGTGGCATGAAAACGGGTAGTTTTCAGTTTAATATATAGTAATTAAACGACCGTTTGTAAACGAATGCAAGGGCCCACTCTCTGGCGCTGCTTACCGGAAAGCCCTTGGTTTCTATACAATGACCGCGATCAGAGAGCCCTCGCTGACCATCGCCCGCGCGTGCTATTTATGGAGCGTGGACGCACTCCCACAAAACCCTTGGGTAAAGTGCAAATTTCCGATATTTTGCACACATGAAGTCTCAAGCACCTTCTTTCCATGATGAATTTGATGCTCTCTTCCTAGACGCCGAGGAGGTGGAACAGTCGTCCGAGGACGATCTTTGGTTCCTGCCTGGTCCGATGGAAGAGGAGCCGGATTATCTGCCGCCCGGACCACGGGCCGAACCGCGTGAAGCCGAGGTCCTCGACGATTGGCGGAAAGCAGAGGCGGGTCATGCCGCGCGTCTTGCCCGTGTGGCCGGTCGCGTCGGTGCGCTGGACGACCGCCTGAAGCGCGGCCCGGAAGGATGGCGGCACAGGCTTGCCCTGATCGAGGCTGCCGACCTCAGCTGGTTCGCGGGTGATCGCATTGGCCCGGATCGGCTGGCGCTCTGGATCTCCATGCGCCTGTCCGGCGCGCACGACGACACCGCAGCCCTTGCACGTGTCGGTTGGGCGGTACGTCGTCTGACAGGGGGGCCAGGCCCAGTGGTGGACTTGGCCGCCTTTCTCGACCGCCGCGATCCCGAGAATATGGCAGATGAAGCCGAGCCTTTCGCGGATCGCGCGGGCGGTTGGCTCGACCTGATCGCACAAGTCGCCGATTTTCACCCGATAACCCGCGCCTGTATGGGTTATCACCTCTGGAGCCTCGCGGGCCTTGGGCAGCAGGGCGATCGAATGGAAGCGGCAGTCACGGCCGCGCGGATCGCGGCTAGCGAGGGCAAGGGAGCGGTCTTTTCACCTCTGGCCATGGGTGGGGCAGGGGGGCTGCGCGCTGGCGGCTCACCCGCTGACCGTCTGGCGCGATGGCTTGACGGGATGGAGACCGCCTGCCTGACCGCCGTGCGCCACCTAGACGATATCGAAGCATGGTCAGCGCGGGCAAAAACCGAGATGATCCCACTCTCGGGCCGCACGCCCCCAGCCTTGTGCGCAGTTCTGACCGAATGGCCACTCGTCTCCGCCCCGATGGCCGAGACCATGACTGGCATCAGCCGCGCCGCCGTTCAGCGCAACCTCGCCTGGATGGAAACGCACGGCCTGATCCGCGAGGTGACTGGGCAGGGGCGGTACCGGATGTGGCGACCAACGATCTGAATGTTCTGAGGCAGGCGTCAGAAATGAAGGAACAGGGTTGCTTGGCTCTCGCTAAAGGTGCCGGTGGGGCGCGTCAGTTTGGCCTAAGCGATATCTGAAGCTCCGATAATTCTTGGATAAAGTCGTCGTCCATATCCGAGAAGAGGCTAATCAGTTCATCTTGGCGCGGTTGGCCAAAGGCCAGCCGGTAAGTGGCCAGAGATGTGATGAGATCCTTGTAGCGTTCCTTCTCGCGGCTGAAGGGCGGAATGAGGACGATCCGCTCAATCTTGTGATTACCTGGGTAGACCCAGAACGGAATGATATCTCCCGAACGGCCATTTGAAACCTCATCCTCTTGCGCGGCGTCAAACATGGAGATCCAAGGTGATTGGTTGTTCTGCGCAGTGAGCGGCGTGGCGGGAAAAGCAGCGACGACGTTGCGCCGGACAGCATGGTTTTTGTAACGATGAACCCGTCCTTCGCGCTGCTCGATATCGACAGGGTTCCGCGGGAGGTTCCAGTGCACGATCCGCGAGCAGTAGGGATGAAAATCCAATCCTTCCTGTCCAATCGACGTGGACGCGAGAACAAATGGCCTGAACGGCGATTTGAAGGCCGCCTGGACCGCGGATGTTCGACGCACCCCCTTTTCATCCTCGGCTTTTGTTGCAAAACGCATGGCGAAACGGGCGCGCACTCCGAATGTCTGTTCATGCAGACGCCCCGCTTTCGTCGACCAGTGGTCCAATGTGATCTGTGCAGGGCGCAAGGCGACTACGGCAATTACCGTTGCGGCGATGGTCTTTGCCTGGTCCTCGTTGGATTTTTTTTCGGCGCGCTCGGTTTCATGGACAAGCTGAAGATATTCGTCCAGAACCGCAGGAAGATCGTTTTGCGCAGCATGCCTTATGATATCGCGCCAATACTTGAGAGGCGAGGTTTCAGCCAGCAACGCGCGGGTTTCGGGTTGATTGTATAGGCTGCGAAAACCCAGCGCGATCCCGATTGATGCGCTGATCAACTCAGGGGCGTCGATGGCCATCTTCGGGAATAGTCGCGAAAGCGCGCGCAGCGCACAGATTGCAGGCGAGCCAAGTGCGAGGCTGGCAAGCGTTTCGATCACGGTGCTCGGGTCAACATCGCCCTGATGCGCGTCAGCTTCGCGTGCCTCTTGGAGCATGGCAATAGTCCGCGCCATTGCGCCACGTTCGTCGTGATCTTCATGGTCAACGACACTGACACTGGACCATTTCACCTCGCGCCCAAGCGCGCTGTCCAGCGCAAGTGCCAGAAGCCGGTCGCTTGTCTGGGATAATCCCGCGATGGCGTCCGCAGCAAGCGCTTCACGCAAAACCATGCAAGCCTGAGCGTGCAAGATCTCATAGCTTTCAGCGCGGCCAAAGCGGCGCTCCAATTCGAGAGGATCAACCAGTGCCGCCAACGAAGGCGAGGGGTAGAGCATCGGCATTAGTTCATCGACGCCAATTGGCCTACTCGTCCTGCTGACAAGGTCCGGCACCATACCCATTTTGCGGCTCGCCTCGTGCGATAGCAAAGCCGCGATCGCGTCTGGAACCATCGACCAATCCGAGAATACCAACGCCTTTGTGCCGGGTCTTGGCATTCCAAACGAGGGGCGCGACGGTGGAATCCAGAGCGATCTACCAAGGTCGTCGTTGAACGCCAGATCCGCAAGTGCACGCATCCTTCCATTGCGCAAGGGAAGCTCTGCATAGTCTTCAATCTGTTTTTTGCTGATGACGTGTGAAGAGGCCTGTCGAATTGCCTTGCGAAGCTCGGCGGCAGGATTGGATTTCAAGGCTTGCAGCCGATCGCGCAGCTTGTACCCTCGCATGAAATTCAGCAAGTATGGCGCAGATTTCCAGTATTCGATGATGCTGGGCGCGCCTACGAGTTCCGCAACTTTTGCGACGGCTTTCGCTTCTCGCAGATCGTCGGTTCCGATCGTTATCTCGGGCATAGCATCTTGGACGAGAGAATTGCGGTCTTCGGTAGAATCGACGCGCTCCGTGCGCGCGATGACCAGTCTCAGGAGGCCCTGTACTTTATCGCGTTGCTCTAATGCGGTCGCTCGGGTCTCTGGCATCGACTGCAGCGATCGCCTGAACTTTGCAAGTTCGCTTTTCAATTCCTCTACGCGCGCCGGACCATCCGCATCGCCGAAAAGGAAGCCCATCGTCCGTAAAAAGTCGTCGTAGTGGTCGCCCTCTTCCGGTGCATCGCTCGCAAGCGTTAGCATGCGATACGGCGTAGCGGACAAAAGCAGAAGCTTCGCCTTCGATCCGCCCTCGCCACTATAGGAAAACAATGCCTGCGCTAATTCCGCGGCCTCCGCCTTTTTGGGCGCAACCTCGGCATCATGATCGTGCAGAAGTTCGGCGAAGCGCTGGAATTCGTCGAGAATGATGAGATTCGGTGTCAAAGCGTTCACACAGATCTTAGCAAGCATGCGTCGCAGCTCACCGATCATGACCGCGGGGCGCTGGTTGTTGGGATAGGGGGGATGCTTGTGCCGCCTTGCGAGGTCTGCCGCCCCGCGAATCCTTTCGATGAATGTGTCATCGACGACCTGGTTGAACGTATCAGCGATGTCTTGCGAAATCCGTTTACGATTACCTCGGATCCATGCCGTTCGGCCCGGCCAGTTCTCTTCGGAAACGCCGCCGCGAAACACTTGCTGGATGCCGCGATGGCGCAGACCGATACGCTTGCGGAGCATTTCAAAGATCAGCGCCCGTTCCTCTGCGGTCCCATAGGAAGATTTGAGGTCTAATGCCGTTCCCGGGGTGAGGCTGATCAGATTGATGGGTTGGGAGGCAATCCCGCCTTCCTTCTCGATCTCGAGCGGCAACAGCGTCAGGCGGGTGTTGAGCGGTTTGCTTGCAGAGTCCACTACATTGAGCGACTTGATGTTCTGGGCCGCAATCGCCTGATTGGAGCAGATGTAGACAATGTTGACGCGGTCGACTTTGCCCTGCAGGTGTTCGATGGTCTTGGCAATCACGCCCCTGGCAACCATGGTTTTGCCCAGCCCAACCTCGTCCGCGACCAGGAACTGATCTGTCGGGGACGGATCAGTAAATAGCCTTCGAAAGGCGTAGTCGACCGTTGCTTTCTGAAACGGCTTCAATAGCGCAAGGTGCTCGGCGGCGCTATAGGTCACTTGCGTCCCCTCTTTCTGGTCACAAGCGGCTCGAAGCTTTTCCACAGCGTCAGAAACTCCTTGGGAACAACGGTTTTGTCACTGGCCGGGTCACCAAGCCGTTCGATCAGGCGGCCGATTTCTTCGAGCTCGCCGCTTTCCAGATTCAGCGCCCGCACCATTGGCTCGAGAAGCGACGTTTTTCCATCGCCCAAGCTGCGAAGCCACTGGCCATCACCACCCGTGTCGCTTTCCAGAAAACTTCCCTCGCCAAGCGTGCCGAGCAGCATACGGAGATAGTGCAGGAAGTTGTCCGCGTTCTCGATGTGGGCACGGAGAATGGCGGCGTCGCGGCCCTCTGGGACGCCGACCAAGCGCGCACCAAGTGTGAACGTCACTGCCACCTGTGTCTTCTCATGAAGCAATCGAATTCCCAGCCAGCGCGTAACATCGCCAAGAGGAACAGCACCCAATGCAAGCTCTGTATCGGAACCAGAAAGCAATCTGCTTAAATCGTATCCCTGTTCATTCGGAATTGTGATCGCCCTAACAAAACATCGGACGCCATCGGGCAGCAAAACATGCTTGTCTTTGGTGGCCAGTTGCAGCTCAAGTTGGATCAGGTCGCCCACTTCGGAACAACAAAGATCAAGCGGCAGCGCCGAGATGCCTGCCCTCATTTCCTCCAGCTTCTTTTCCGCCTTTACGGCCTCGTCCAGGGTCGGTGGATCCTTCGGTGTGTAACTGGCGAGCAACCGCTGGAACGCCTCGGAAAAGAGGGCCTGGTCGATTGTTCCCATGCGCGTCTTCGGGCCGTCCAAGGTTGCCATCACCTCGACATTTCGCGTCCGCCCGCCCTTGGTCGGAACCGTCGCAGCTGTGGTCGCATTTGCCGAACCGGTGTGGATCTGAAGCCGGGATCCCTTTTCCACGAGGTAGACTTTTGCATGAAGCCCTTCGAGATCTGACGGATTCGGTTCATCCGCCGCGCCTTCCTCATACTCGGTTGCACGCTCATCGAGTGTCGAGATCGAGAAACGATCTCGTATTTCCGGATCTATGCCGTCAAGTTCCTCGGCGCGCGAGATGAGTTGGCGGTTTTCTTTCGATCCGTATCCCTTGGCGAGCCTTTCGAGCACAGGAGCGGTGACAAAGGGGGAAAGAACCGCAAGCTTTTCGCCGTGGGGAAGCACCCAGCCATCACCATCCAGACCATTGACCGCGAAGCGGACCTTTGTCGCCCCTGCAGGAAGATCCTCCCACCGAGTTCGTTCCAAATCCGAGATTAGCGAAGCCAAGTATTTCGGAGGTGCAGGTCGAGTGGCTGGATTGGTGAGGTTCGGGAGGGTGCGCAGCAACTTTGTCAGTGCGTGGTTATCGTCATTCTTTCCTTCGTGTACGGTCCCATCGAGAGCCAAAGCGAGGTCCCAGCACCGATCATTAGTGAGATTTCTTGACAGGATCGCCACTCTCATTCGAACAGGGTCTGTTTTCTTTTGGGGCTCGAAACGAATGCACCACAGCTTCGGATGGAACGCACCTCCACCGGGGGCCGCAACTTCCACAATGGTCTTTTCGTAGAGCGCCATCAGCCTCGCTGTCTTCGGATTGGCCTCCTTGATGCGGCCGCGATCACAATAGACTGCGATGCGGTCGGCCATCCGCTCGACGCTCTGCAACAACGCGAGTGGGCTTCGCAGCATTTCGTCTCTGTTCTCGGCATCGCGGAACACGATGCTGATCGGAATGGTAAGCGCCGTCTCGAAATCGAGCGAATACGTCGTGGCAACGGCATGCCCGAAGCTGTACCCGTCCGGGGCACGCACCAGCGCGGTGTAAAGTTCTCGGTTCTCAGGGTCGAAAGGCGAGTCAGCTGACATCAACGAGCTCCCCTAGATAACGCCGCGCAATTCCCCAACGGAAATCCAGCGGCGCGAGGCCTGAAGCGCCTGACCAGCGTTCGAGGGGTGCATCATGAAGCAACCGAGCCTTCATCCGCTTCAGCGTCTGCTCGCGCTTTCGTAGAAGTTCAATGGCGTCTTGGTCTTGGTCCAATGACGTCTTGCTGTGCAGCGTCATTTCGAGCCAGGCTCGAACGAAAGCCTGAGATGGTTCGCGAAGCTTGTGACTGGTCGTTCCCACGATCTGGAACAGATCCTCCAGGTCCCAGTTTTGAAGCGCGAGAGCCGGCAGACTTTTTTGCCATTCCTCAAGCCTTTTTCGGTAGTCTTCGACCAATGCAGGTGCCTCGCCATGGGCTTTGGCATTCGGGCGATCCGCCGCTCGTAAGGCAAGCAGCAGATTGTAGAGGATGCTGGCGCCGTGCATCACGCCAGAGAAACGCTCCGCATGGCGGAGAATGGATCGATTGCGGTCGGACACCGTGTCTTCATGCACTTGCCATGCCCAATCCTCGCTGAAGTCTTTCTGTTTCGAGGCAAGTTCGTTCAGCAAGCTTTTTTCGGCACTGGCAGCTATGCGATCACGCAAGAAATCAGCTTCTTCAGGCCGCAGCGTAAAATCTGTTTGCTCGAACAGGTTTTCTGGCCTGTTCGGAAGGCTTGGCGCCCATAATTTGAGATCGTGATCCTTAATACTCTCCGGTCCATAGGCCAAAAAAGATGCCGGATTGCCGCCCCGCGTGCGGATGCCAAGCGTATGCATGCCAGCCCAATAAACGCTCGACGGGAGCCTCTTCAGGCTCCGTCCGGCAACGCGGCCGATTACACCTCCGTTCTTATCGCCGCGCAAAAGCGCTTCGCTCAGTTTGAACTCAAGGTCCCGGGCGAATTTCGTGCGCTCTGCCTGACTTGCCTTTCGCTGCTGTGCTTCCCGATAGATCCAGGGAACGAACAGCATATAGCGTATCCGTGTTTGAATCGTGCTGGTGCCCGGAAATAGGAGATCAGCCAGCCCGTCGCGGATCGTCCCCAGGCCAAGCTCATCGCGCGCCTCTGGCTGCTTGAACAGATCGATGAGGGTCTGGGCGCGCCGCCGCTCTTCAGGGTCAAAATCGATCCAGGCAAGATAGGACATCGGCTACTCACCTGTTGAAAGAGATAGGGTGAGGTCAGAGTCCTCCCTGAAATGCTGTGGTTCGGCCAATTCCAATCTCCCGTGGTCTATCCAGAACACAGCCAGCCCTTGCAGCGGATGCTGTGGGAACAGTTTCGCCACCAAATCTGCATAGGCAGAAAGCTGCGGCCAATATGGGCCAAAACCTTCGCCCGCTCCGCCGGTCTTGTGGTCGATCAACAGGCATCCCTTCGGCCCCAATGCCAACAAGTCGATCGTGCCAGGCATCTCAGCACCCTCTTTAGTGTGTCCTAGCAAAGGAATTTCACTGAGCAGATCGGTGTAGCCGTCGGCCGAAAGCCAGGTCTTCAGTGCCTCTGCCCGCTCTGCCACCAAGTTGAGAGTCGCATCGTTAAGTCCGGTTGCCGTTGGCAAGGCTGTGATCATATCAGGCCGGGTCAGGCATGTGCGCAAGGCGAGGTGTAGCGCCGTGCCTCGGGCTGCATCGCTGACCGTGCGGGGCCATGGTGTGCCCAAAGTGATACCCTGGCTTTCTGGTGCGGGCTGGGCCGTTGTGGCTTGTGATGGTTGCAACCGCCAAGGCGTCAACATCATAGGAGGCAATGGGGAGGCGCTGCCGGGCCGGGGCGTATCAGTGATCGCTCCCGCCAGATACTCGGTGAAGCCTGCATCTTCGGGCATCTGCGTGATGATGGGAGTTATGCACGAAAGTTGGTGATGGCCTGAAGTAGGCGGCATATCATGGCGGTGTCGAAGCGCCGTCATTCTCAAAGAGAAAGGAG
>SLDH01000301.1 GCA_007125415.1 Roseovarius sp. | reverse complement strand
TGGGGCCAGCGTGGCGCGGAACAGTTTTCCGGCTCAAGGCGTCTGGAGGGAGAAGTGAGGCACTTTTTCAGCAGCCAGTTCTAAATCACGATCAATCCCCGGCTTAGTGCGCGGGCGACGGCGTGGACGGTGTTGAGCGCGCCCAGCTTGTACCGGGCGCTTTCAATGTAGACCCGCAGGGTATGCTCGGAGATCGAGAGGGTCTGGGCCACCTGTGCGCGGCTGTAGCCCATGGCGAGGAAGGTCAGCGCATCCACTTCGCGCGGGCTGAGCGCTGGCGCGGGGTCGGGCGTGCGGTCAGGCTCGAATTCCAGTGCCTTCTTGTTGAAGTAATGCGCGAGCAGGATCAGTTCGCGGCGGTTGCGGCTGGTGAAGTCCGCCCAGGTCTGATCATCGCAGGTATGGCTGACGGTGAAGAGCGCAAACTGCCCGTTGGGGCCGCGTACCGGGACAGAATAGCCCTGATTGCCCACCCCATGTGCAATCGCCTCTTCACGAAAGGCGCGCACGGCCTTGCCCGACCAGTTGAGTTCTTTCCAGTCAACGGGGTGAAAATGCTGGAAACAGCCCTGGATCACCGGATCGATGCGCAGATAATCCTTCTCGAGATATCGGTCGCGCCAGGCATCGGAATAGGTGCCGCAGCCGTATTGATCGCCTGCGGCGCTGACCCAGTGATAGACCATGTGATCGACAGAGAAGACGGAGCGGATATTCTCGATGATGCCCTGAATCTGCGAAAGATCAGTGGCGTCTTCCAACGCGCTCAGCAAGGGGTCCAGCCGCAATCGCGGAGCAACCGTCATGGCGGCGCGGTCCTTTCGTCGCCGACGCAAGCTCAGCCGCAGCCAGCAGCCGTGTATCGGCAAGCTGCTCGGCTAGCGCCCCCATTTCGTTCTCCGTGGCGAAGGCGGTCAGGTCGGCCAGTACGTCGAGTATCCAGTCATTTTTCATCAGCACTGTCTTTAACGCGAGTTAACGAAAGGTTAACGCAAGTATAGATTGCGTCGCGGCTTTGTGAAATTCGCGAATTGAAACTCCCCCGGAATGGCGGGGACATGGTACGATAACTGACTGAAATCACTGTGAGCAGGCTGGCCAGAAAGCGAAACCGCGCGCCAGGGGGTGGCGCGCGGTGATGCCTTGCGGAAGCAGGAGTGCCCGATCAGCCCTTTCCGGCCGCCAGAACATCCTCGACGGTGCGCAGCCCTGTCTTGGGCGATTGCACCAGCACCGACATGTTGCCCGGCTTGTGCTCGTTGCGCATCATTTTCATATGCGCCTCGGGCAGGTCATTCCAGGTGAAGACTTCGGACATGCACGGATCGAGCCGACGTTCCAGCATCAGCCGGTTGGCGGCGGCGGCCTGTGCCAGATGGGCGAAATGGCTGCCTTGCAGGCGCTTCTGGTGCATCCACATGTAGCGAACATCGAAGGTGCAGTTGAAACCGCTCGTGCCGGCGCAGATCACGACCATGCCGCCCTTCTTGCAAACGAAGGTCGAGACGGGGAATGTGCTTTCACCCGGATGCTCGAACACCATGTCCACATTGACGCCTTTGCCGGTGATGTCCCAGATCGCCTTGCCGAACTTCCGGCTTTCCTTGAACCATTCCGCATATTCGGGTGTGTTGACCTTTGGCAACTGACCCCAGCAATTGAAGTCCCTGCGGTTGATCACGCCCTTCGCGCCCAGCCCCATGACGAAATCGCGCTTGCTTTCATCCGATATCACGCCGATCGCGTTGGCACCCGCGGTGTTGATCAACTGGATCGCATATGAGCCGAGGCCGCCCGACGCTCCCCAGACCAGCACGTTCTGGCCGGGCTTCAGGTCATGTGGTTCATGCCCGAAAAGCATCCGGTAAGCGGTGGCGAGGGTGAGCGTGTAGCACGCGCTTTCTTCCCAGGTCAGGTGCTTCGGGCGCGGCATGAGTTGCTGCGCCTGCACGGCGGTGAACTGTGCAAACGATCCATCGGGTGTCTCATATCCCCAGATGCGCTGGCTGGGCGAATACATCGGGTCGCCGCCATTGCAATGCTCGTCGTCGCCGTCATCCTGGTTGCAGTGGATGACAACCTCGTCGCCGACCTTCCAGCGCTTGACCTTGTCGCCCACGGCCCAGATGATGCCCGATGCATCGGACCCGGCGATGTGATAGGGTTGCCCGTGCCCGTCGAAGGGCGAGATCGGCTGACCGAGCGCCGCCCAGACACCGTTGTAATTCACGCCGGCCGCCATCACCAGCACGAGCACATCGTGGCTGCCGAGGGACGGGATATCCACCACCTCGACCTGCATCGCCGTGTCGGGGTTGCCGTGGCGCTCGCGGCGGATTGCCCATGCATACATCTGTTTCGGTACATAGCCGAGCGGGGGCATTTCGCCGACCTCATAGAGGTCTTTCTCGGGGGCCTCGTAAGGCGCGATTCCACCAGTTTCGTTGTCCAGAGCCATGGTCCAGCCTCCTGTTTCAAGTCTCGCCGCAATGCAGAATCGCGGGTTCGGAAGTGGGATAACGAGCCCCGCGCAATAATGCAATCCTGCAAAGATTGATTTTGTAATTTTATGACTTCGCAAGTGCAGAATTCAGGGCGCTCACTCGCTGCGCTCGCGAAAGTGATGCGCGATTGATGCTGCATAGAAGCAAAGCATCTCGCGCTCTTTCGGCACGATACTGATTCCGGCCTCGCTTTCTTCGACAAACTCACGCAGCCGGAGCATCCGCAAGCCCACCTCGGTGGTGTAGCTCCGGTCATCACGGGGCAGATAGACCTGGACATCGGCCAGTCTGTCAATGAGCGCATTCACACGATTTTGCAGTGCCTCGGCGCTGAGCCGGGCGTCGGCCTCCAGCAGGGCGTGGGCCACAAGCGGCACCGGCAGCACCGGCACCTCGGCGCCGATGCGCTGCATCAGTTGCGCGCCCAGAAGATCGACCGGCGCATCGGGATGGGCGGCGCGAAATTCCGACAGCAGCAGCGGCGCGCCAAAGCTCACCGCGGCATAGCCGTGACGATGATAGCGCCCGGTGATGCGCAGCCAGATTTGCCGGAAGATGAACTTGCCCACCACGCTGATCCGCGCCTGAAAGCGCCGCCCGCCGCGATTCGCTGCCGCCACGAGGATGCGGTCTTCGAAAACCCGGTCGTAATTGAGGGCAACCGGCACGAAGGCCACCTCGCGCATGGGCTCGCTCTTCGTGTCGAAGATGTATTTCAGCAAGCCAAGCTTGGCCGGGGCAAGCGCACCATCGAGGCTCAACCCGCCTTCGGGGAAGATGGCCTGGGTAACGCCGCCTTCCGTGGCCATCTGCACATAGCGTTCGAGAATCTTCCGATAGAGCGCCCCACGCGACTGGCGGCGGATGAAATAAGCGCCCATTGCCTTGATCAGCGAACTAAGCGGCCAGACGCGCGCCCATTCACCCACCGCGTAGCTGAGCGCCGAGCGTTCGGCGGCAAGCCATGTCACCAGCACATAATCCATATTGCTGCGATGGTTCATCACGAAGATGATCGTGGCATCCTTGTCCACCTCGCGGAGCTTGGCCTCGCTGAGATTGCCGGTCCGCACACGGTAGAGCGAGCGGCTGAGCAGTTTCGCAAGCTTGATGGCTACACCGAAATAGGCGCTGGCGGAAAACCGTGGCACGATCTCACGGGCGTATCCGCGCGCCTTCTCGAAGGCCACGTTTTCGGGCACTCCCTCCTTTGCCGCATAATCGGCGATGGCCCGCGCGACCGCAGGATCGTAGATCAGGCGCTGGATCATGTCATAACGTCGTGCCAGCTTGAAAGGCTGGATCGGGCGCTCCAGCCGTTCGTTCAGCTGCGCCACCACACGTTCCATCCGCCGCCGGAAAAACCAGCGCACCGAGGGAAAGAGAAAATGCGATGCAAAGGTAACGGCTGCGAATGCCACCAACAGGACAAGCGCCCAGAGGGGCATTTCAATCATCCGACCCATGGGCGGAGGTTTACAGTGTTTCTGGCCGGGGTAAAGTGAGGACCGATGCCGCATCGCAGCGAATTGACATCGGTATATTGTTACCGTTATCAAGCGCCTGAGGAAAGAAAATTACTCATCTGATTCCCGGAGATCCGCCCATGTCGTCAGAGCAGCAAGACCCCAAGCCCGCCGTCAAGGACCGCCCGTGGCTCATCCGCACCTATGCCGGTCATTCCACGGCGAAGGCTTCGAACGCGCTTTACCGCTCCAACCTGTCCAAGGGGCAGACGGGGCTTTCGGTGGCGTTCGATCTGCCCACGCAGACGGGCTACGACAGCGATCATGTGCTGGCGCGGGGCGAGGTGGGCAAGGTCGGGGTGCCGATCAGCCATCTGGGCGACATGCGCACGCTTTTTGACCAGATTCCGCTGGACCAGATGAACACTTCCATGACGATCAATGCGACCGCACCCTGGTTGCTGGCGCTTTACGTGGCGGTGGCCGAAGAGCAGGGCGCAGATGTTTCCTGCCTGCAGGGCACGGTGCAGAATGACCTGATCAAGGAATATCTAAGCCGTGGCACCTATATCTGTCCGCCCAAACCGTCGCTCAGGCTGATCGGGGATGTGGCGGAATACTGCTACAAGCACATCCCCAAATGGAATCCGATGAACGTGTGTTCCTACCACCTGCAAGAGGCCGGTGCCACACCCGAGCAGGAACTGGCCTTCGCGCTGGCCACCGCGACGGCGGTGCTCGACGAGTTGCGCCCGCGCGTGCCGGAGGAGGATTTTCCGATGCTGGTGGGTCGGATCAGCTTTTTCGTCAATGCGGGCATCCGATTTGTCACCGAGATGTGCAAGATGCGCGCCTTTGTCGATCTCTGGGACGAGATCTGCACTGGGCGCTACGGTGTAGAGGATCCGAAGTATCGCCGCTTTCGCTACGGGGTGCAGGTCAACAGCCTTGGTCTGACCGAGCAGCAGCCGGAGAACAATGTCTACCGGATCCTGATCGAGATGCTGGCGGTCACCCTCAGCAAGAAGGCCCGTGCGCGCGCCGTGCAACTGCCAGCCTGGAACGAGGCGCTGGGCCTGCCGCGCCCCTGGGATCAGCAATGGTCCATGCGGATGCAGCAGATCCTTGCCTATGAGACGGACCTGCTCGAGTTTGACGACCTGTTCGATGGCAACCCGGCCGTGGATGCAAAGGTCGCCACGCTGAAGGAGGGGGCCCGCGCGGAGCTTGCCAATATCGACGGAATGGGTGGCGCGGTTGCGGCCATCGAATACATGAAATCGCGCCTTGTGGACAGCAATGCCGAACGGTTGAACCGGATCGAGGCGGGCGAAACGGTGGTTGTGGGCGTGAACAAATACACCACGACCGAGCCTTCCCCCCTGCAGACCGAAGATGGCGGCATCATGGTGGTCGATCCGGCGGTGGAACAGGACCAGATCGACCGGCTCGAGGCATGGCGCGCCGAGCGCGATGCGGCGAAGGTAAAGGCGGCGCTGGCCGCGCTGCGCGCCGCCGCCGAGGCGGGCGAGAACATCATGCCGGCCTCCATCGAGGCGGCAAAGGCAGGGGTCACCACCGGCGAATGGGCCGGCGAGATGCGGCGCGTGCACGGGGAATATCGCGGCCCCACTGGCGTCTCCAAGGCTGTCAGCAACAAGACCGAGGGGCTCGAGGAGATCCGCGAAGCCGTCGATGCGGTGAGCGACAGGCTGGGGCGGCGGCTCAAGTTCATGGTGGGCAAGCCGGGGCTTGACGGGCATTCCAACGGGGCCGAGCAGATTGTGTTCCGCGCGCGCGATTGCGGGATGGACATCGCCTATGAGGGGATCCGCCTCACACCCGAGGAGATCGTGCGCGCCGCCAAGGATGACCGCGCCCATGTGGTGGGGCTCTCGATACTCTCGGGCAGCCATATCCCGCTGGTCGAGGACCTGATCGCCCGGATGCGCGAGGAGGGTCTGGGCGATGTGCCGCTCATCGTGGGCGGTATCATCCCCGAGGAGGATGCAAGGCGCCTGCGCGCCATGGGGGTGGCGCGGGTTTATACGCCCAAGGATTTCGAGCTGAACACGATCATGATGGATATCGTTGCCTTGGCCGATCCGAAGTCGGTTGCGGCCGAATAGCCGCTCAAGCGGTCAGAAAGGGAGTGTGCGATGTCGATGACGATACGTCCGATTGAAGCAGGTGACGAGACCGAATGGCGCGCGCTGTGGCATGATTATCTGGTGTTTTATGAAACCGGCGTGTCGGAGGAGGTGTATCAGACCACTTTCAGGCGGCTGATCTCGGCCGAGCATCCTGATCAGAATGGCTTGCTCGCTGTGGAGGGCGCAAGGCCCGTAGGCCTCGTGCATTACATCTATCATCCCCATAACTGGCGGATCGAGCCCGTCTGCTATCTGCAGGATCTCTATGCGACCCCCGACATGCGCGGCAAAGGTGTGGGGCGCAAGCTGATCGAGGCGGTCTATGCCCAAGCCGATGCCGATGGCTGCCCGTCGGTTTACTGGCTGACGCAGGATTTCAACACCACCGCCCGGCAACTTTATGACCGGATCGGATCATTGACGCCTTTCATCAAATATACCAGGTGAAGGCGGCGCGCCCGGGCTGCGAGCTCTGCACCCGGTGGCGCTTGCGGAAATTGGGTATTTTTGCCAAGAAGAAGCAGGGGCTCAGCGCCCATGGCTGCGATCATAGCCGTTTGGGGCAGGGCTCTGCCAGCCGCGCAGATCGGCCGGGTCGGACGCGAAGATCTCCACCAGAAGCGGGTGGCAGGCGGCCGTGTCGCTGGAATGCTCGGCCGAGCAATCGCCGCCCGGGCAGGCGCTGAGCGCGCCCAGAAGGTCGATCTCGGCGAAAAACTCAAGATAGTCGCCGGGGCGCACGGGGCTCGCCTTCATGAAATACTGGCCGGTGTCGCGGGTGAAGCCGGTGCACATGAAGACGTTGAGCACATCGTGAACGTGGGGTTCGGCCGCATCAAGCGAAAGGTCCAGCGTGTCAGCGAGGGCGCGGGTGAGATTTGAATGGCAGCAATGGTGATAGTGAGTGCCTGCCAGAAGGTTGCCTGTATAGGGATCGCAGCGCGTGCCGATCACGTCATGCACCGATCCGCCATAGGCATCCATGCCATACCATTCCAGCGTGTCATGGGTGATCGTCGCCATCGGGCGCAGATGCGGAAAGGAGGACCACATCCGCTCTCCGCGGGTCAGATGCGTGCCATGGAGCGCGCGTGTCTTGCCGGAATAGAAGCGCTCGGAAAGGTCCTGGGCGTTCCACAGGTTGAGATCGCCCACCTGCGGGCCTTCCACGCTGGTGATGCGGAAGAACTGCCCGGCCTGCGCGTTGAAACAGGCGGCTTCCCGCGGTGGCACAGTGATCTCTTCGATCTTGACCGCCCTTTCGCGCGCGGCGCTGTAGAGCGCCAGATCAGGCAGTGGCAGCGTGTGGTTGGGATAGCAGATCACCGGTTGGGTGGCGCGTCGGGCGGTGGCGTCGGGCGGTTCGTGCATTTTCTGACCTTCAGAGATGACGTTCAAGCTCGCAATGCGCAGGCGGTTTGGCTGTCGAGGTGGCCAACTGCGCCCCGCAGGCCGCGCAACGATAGAGCGTCTGCCCGTCCGCTTGTCTCTCGCCGGTCTGGCGCCAGCGGCAGCCGCGCATGTTCCGCCGTGCCAGAATGAGGATCAGCAGGAAAGCGATGAGAAGACCGATGACGACGATCATGGTTTGCACCCGAGCTCAGATCGCGCGCTCGACCATCATCTTCTTGATCTCGGCGATAGCCTTTGCGGGGTTGAGCCCCTTGGGGCAGGTCTTGGCGCAGTTCATGATCGTGTGGCAGCGATAGAGCTTGAACGGATCATTCAGCTCGTCCAGCCGCTCGCCCGTGGCCTCATCCCGGCTGTCGATGATCCAGCGATAGGCGTGCAGGAGGGCGGCTGGCCCGAGATAGCGGTCACCATTCCACCAATAGCTGGGGCAGGAGGTGGAACAGCAGGCGCACATCACGCATTCATAGAGGCCATCGAGCTTCTCGCGATCTGCGATGCTCTGTTTCCACTCCTTGGCGGGGCGGTTTGTCCTTGTTTCCAGCCAGGGCATGATGCTCGCATGCTGCGCGTAGAAATGTGTGAGGTCAGGGATCAGATCCTTGACCACGGGCATGTGGGGCAGAGGGTAGATCTTCACGTCCCCCTTGATTTCGTCCATGCCGTAGATACAGGCCAGCGTGTTGATCCCGTCGATATTCATAGCACAGGAGCCGCAGATCCCCTCACGGCAGGAGCGTCGGAAGGTCAGCGTCGGGTCGATCTTCGATTTTATGTAGATGAGCGCATCGAGCACCATCGGCCCGCAATCATCGAGATCGACGAAATAGGTATCAACCGACGGGTTTGACCCAGCATCCGGATTCCAGCGATAGATCAGGAATTTCCGAACATTGGTGGCACCTTCAGGGCGCGGCCATGTCTTTCCGGTTGTCATCCGGGAATTCTTGGGGAGTGTGAGTTGAACCATTTGTCTCTCCTCGGGTCAGCCGCCGATGAGCGTGCGGCTGTTTTGAGCAATGCATCTGACGGCTTCGGGGCGCTGGGCGATGGTGACAACCTGCTCGACCGTCTCCGGCGTCACACCGGTCGCGGACGCTCGGGCGATGGTCAGGATCTCACCTGCCGAAGCCGCATCGATGATGCAATCGGTCACCGGGGCGGCGTTCACGCCCGGGAAGCGCTGTTCCACAACGCCGTTCACCACCACTTTCGCGCGGTCACGGGCGACCGCATCGGCGGCCTGATTGGCGGCAGCACAGCCCGAGATCAGGGCAATCAGCGCAAGAGTGGCGGGCAGGCGCATCAGTTACCCCTGATGCAGTAGGTCGCGCCGCCTACAAGAACCGGCGCGCCGTCGAAACAGCGGGGGGCAAATGCTCTTGCGGTGACCTCGGGTTGGGCGACCGCCCGACCGAGAACCCGGTCGGCGCAGGCGTTGATCCGGGTGGCGTTCGCGTCGCTGAGCCGTCGGTCGGGGGCGATCCTGAGCAGGGTTTGACCACCGGGCGGGTTGCTTGGGTAGACCGCCTTGAAGGTTGCAGGCCCGCGCAGGCCAAGCTCACGCCGACAATTGAGGATCACGCGCTGCTGTTCGCCCACGGTGACATATTCACCGAAGCCTGCGTATGGTCCGCTGTGATGGCTGTCGCTTGCCTGTGCCGGTCCCGGTGCAACAGCGGACAATGCAAGGGCAGTCAGCATGGCTTGCAACAAAATTACGGGACGGCGTGTCATCAGAACGTCCTTTCCTTGGGCGCGATCTTTTCGGGGCTGATGCCGCCCTCGGCTTCGCTGGTGAGCGGTGCTTCGATCACGGGGCGATAACTCAGATTGATATGCACCGCATTGATCCGGTTGCCCTGGGCGCGGGCGATGGTGTGCATGCGCCAGTTGGCATCGTCACGCTCAGGAAAATCCTCATGGGCATGGGCGCCGCGGCTTTCCTTGCGGGCCTCGGCCGAGAATATCGTGGCAAGCGCATTCGGCATGAGGTTCGTGAGTTCCAGTGTCTCCATGAGGTCGCTGTTCCAGATGAGCGAGCGGTCGGTGACGTGAAGGTCATCGAGCTTGGAGGCAACTTCGGTCATTTTCTCGACGCCTTGCGCGAGCGACGCGGAGGTGCGGAACACGGCGGCATCCTCCTGCATGGTCCTTTGCATCTCGAGGCGCAAATCGGCGGTGGGCACCGCGCCCTCCGCATGGCGCAGCCCGTCAAACCGCTCAAGCGCCTTCTCGACCTCCGCTTTACTGCTCTGGGGCACGGCGCTGTTGCGATCTATCACCTTGCCGGCGCGAATGCCCGCCGCGCGGCCGAAGACAACCAGATCAATGAGCGAGTTCGAGCCGAGTCGATTGGCCCCGTGCACCGAGGCGCAGCCCGCCTCGCCCACGGCCATGAGCCCGGGCACCACCGCGTGAGGGTCTTCCTTGGTGGGGTTGAGCACCTCGCCCCAGTAATTGGTGGGGATGCCGCCCATGTTGTAATGCACCGTGGGCAGCACCGGGATGGGCTCCTTGGTGACATCTACGCCGGCGAAGATGCGCGCGCTTTCCGAAATGCCGGGCAGGCGCAGATGCAGAGCCTCGGGCGGCAGGTGCGAGAGGTTGAGATGGATGTGGTCCTTGCCGGGGCCAACGCCGCGGCCCTCGCGGATTTCCATGGTCATGCAGCGGCTGACATAATCGCGCGGCGCCAGATCCTTGTAGTTGGGCGCATAGCGCTCCATGAAGCGCTCACCCTCGGCGTTGGTGAGATAGCCGCCTTCGCCGCGCGCGCCCTCGGTGATCAGACAGCCTGCGCCGAAAATGCCGGTGGGGTGGAACTGCACGAACTCCATGTCCTGAAGCGGCAGTCCGGCGCGAGCCACCATGCCGCCGCCATCGCCGGTGCAGGTATGGGCTGAGGTGGCGCTGAAATAGGCGCGCCCATAGCCGCCCGTGGCCAGCACGACCGTCTTGGCGTTGAAAAGATGCATCGTACCGTCATCGAGCTTCCAGCACAGCACCCCGGTGCAGGCACCGTCATCGCCCATCATCAGGTCGATGGCGAAATACTCGATGTAGAACTCGGCCTTCTCCTTCAGGCTCTGGCCATAGAGCGTATGCAGGATCGCATGGCCCGTCCGGTCAGCCGCCGCACAGGTGCGCTGCACGGGCGGGCCGTCGCCGAACTGGGTGGTATGCCCGCCGAAGGGGCGCTGGTAGATCTTGCCATCTTCGGTGCGGCTGAAGGGAACGCCGTAATGCTCAAGCTCATAGACGGCCTTCGGGGCCTCGCGCGCCAGATATTCCATTGCATCTGTATCGCCCAGCCAGTCAGAGCCCTTGACGGTGTCGAACATGTGCCACTGCCAGTGATCGTCGCCCATATTGCCCAGCGAGGCCGCAATCCCGCCTTGCGCGGCCACCGTGTGCGAGCGGGTGGGGAAAACCTTGGTCACGCAGGCTGTGCGCAGACCCTGCTCGGCCATGCCAAGCGTTGCACGTAACCCCGCACCACCCGCGCCCACAACAACGACGTCATAATCATGCGTCTCGTATTCGTAAGCAGCCATTCAGTTCAACTCCGGTCTTTCAAAAGGCGATCCTGGCGATGGCGAAAAGCCCGGTGGCCATGGCCCCATAGCTGAGGCAGGTCATCGCGATGATCCATATTTTCTGCGCTGTCCCGTGAACATAGTCCTCGATCACCACTTGCACACCATCGCGGAAATGCTTGAAGCCGACGATGATGGTCAGCGCCGCCACGATGGCCGGGAAGGGGCGGGCGAAATGGGCCATTACCTCTTCATGAGGCGCCCCCAACATCGGGCCGAAGGTGAAGACGAAAAGGGGGATCAGGACGAGCAAGGCGGCAGAAGACATCTTCATCGCCCAGAAATGATGCACCCCGTCCTTGGCCGACCCAAGGCCCATGGCGCGCTTGCGGTCTGTCATATAGCCCATGGCCGGTCCTCCTCAGATCACGATCACGGTCAGGATGGTCAGCACCACCGACCCGATGATGACTGCCCAGCCAAGCTTTTCGGCTGTCTCGATTTCCAGCATCATCGCATTGTCCCAGATGAGGTGCCGCACGCCGGCCAGCGTATGATACCAGAGCGCCCAGAGCGAGCCGAGCATGATGAGATTGCCCAGGATGCTGGTCATGATTCCGTCAACGACGGCGAAATACTCAGGGCCTGTCGCTGCTGCGAGAAACCACCAGACGGTCAGCAGCGCGCCGAGCAACAGCGCGTTGCCGGTGATCCTCGTCAGGATCGAGGTGACAGAGGTCAGTTGCGGGCGGTAGATCTGCAAATGCGGCGATAGCGGGCGGTTTCCGCGGTTCACATCGGCCATGAAAACTTCCTTCTGGTTTCGGGCAAGGCGGCACAAAGGCCCCCGACCCTCGTTCCTACTTGTTGTAACGTCGTGTGAGCGGATTCAAACCCCTAATTCGCGTAAGTAAGAGGCGATTTGTCGCAAAGAAAGGGTTTGTGATCACAGCAAAAGGCGTGTGATCACAAAATTTCCAGATATTGTGGCCTTTACGGAAAGAAACGGGTTGATCAGGACTCAGTTTCGCGCGGAGGCCGCCCAATCCCAATAGAGATCGCGCGCGCGGCGCGTCAGCGGGCCGATCTGATACTGACGATCCTCGAAAGCCGTGACCGGGGTGACCTTCATCATGTTTCCTGAAAGGAACACCTCATCTGCTGTCTCGAAATCGTCAAAGCTCATCACGCATTCATGCACGCGCACGCCATCGGCGCGCAGATTGGCGATGTGGCGCGCGCGGGTGATGCCGGCCAGAAAGGTGCCGTTCGGCACAGGGGTAAACACTTCACCATCGCGCACGGCAAAGACATTCGCCGTCGCGGCCTCGGCCACATTGCCCAGGGCGTCGGCGACAAGCGCATTGGTGAAGCCCCGTGATTTGGCCTCGGCCAGCATGCGCGCGTTGTTGGGGTAGAGACAGGCCGCCTTGGCATTGACCACCGCATCCTCCATGACCGGGCGGCGAAAGCGCGTCCGGCTGAGCCGGGCGGAGGTGTCGGGGGTGGACATGGGAATTTCTTCAAGGGAGATCGCAAAGCCCGTCGCGCCGCCTTCGCGCGGCATGATCGCGGCCAGACCGCCCTCGATGGCCCAGTACATCGGCCGGATATAGACAGCCGCATCGCGGGGATAGGCGTGCAGCCCGTCATGGATGATCTCGACCATCTCTTCGGTGCTCACGGTGGGCTCGACCATAAGCGCCCGGGCCGAGGCATTGACCCGGGCGCAATGCTTGTCGAGATCAGGGGTGAGCCCATGCGCCATGCGCGCACCATCAAAGACATTGCTGCCCAGCCAGATTCCGTGATCGGCGGCTTTCATCACGGGCAGGTCGCCCTTGTGCCATGCGCCTTCGAAATAGGTATGAATGTTGCTGCCCGTCGCCATGTTGTGCTCCCTTCGACTGGCGCGGAACCTAGGCTCGGGCGTCCGCGCCGTCCAGCCCTGATGGCGGCACCGGGCGGCGGGTGTGTTCAGGCGGTGCGGACCCTCGCTGTCGCGTCGTCCTGTGCGGTTGCGACGGGGCGGATGGCCAGTCGCAGAAGCGGCGGCACGGTCAGCAGCGTCAGGAAGGCCGACATCGAAAGCCCGCCCACGACCACGGCACCCAGGCCACGGTAAAGCTCCGATCCTTCGCCGGGGAAGATGATCAGCGGCATCATGCCCATCACGCTTGTGAGCGTGGACATGAAGATCGGGCGGATGCGGTTGCGGGTTGCTTCCTCGATGGCGGGGATCGGCTCCATGCCCTCCTGCCGCAGGTTGTAGAGCGTCTGGTGGACGATCAGGATCGCGTTATTGACCACGATGCCCACGAGGATGACGAAACCGAGCAGCGTCAGCATGTCGAGCGGCTGGGTCTGATAGAGGTTCAGCAGCGCGAGCCCTCCCACGCCGCCTGCGGCTGCCACCGGCACGGCGACCATGATGACAAGCGGCAGGACGAAGCTCTCGAAAAGGATGGCCATGACGAGAAAGACGATCACGATCGCCACAAGCAGGTTGATCTGAATGGCGTTCCAGGTCTGGTTCAGTTGATCTGCCGTGCCCGAGACGCTGAGTCCGATGCCATCGGGCACCCCCTCTTCCAGCAGCACGTCGATGACGTCCCGCTCCAGAATTTCCACCGCCTCTTCCAGCGGCAACCCATCCGAGGGGCGGATTTCCAGCGTGACGGTGCGCAGCCGGTCACGATGGCGGATCTCGGTTGGCCCCGCTGTGAGCGCCACATCCGCCAGAGCCGAAACGGGCACGATCTGGCCAGATGGAGTCACGACCGGAAAATTGCCCACATCCTGCGTGCGCAAGGCCGCGCCGACCGAATTGTCGCCCTTGAGCACCAGATCGATCCGATCGGACCCCACGGTGATCTCGGCCACGCGCAGCCCGTCATTGAAAGCGTCCACGGTGGTGGCAAGGCCGGAACTGTCCAGCCCAGCATCGGCGAGGCGCAGCCGGTCGGGCTGCAGCCTGATTTCTGGCGCGCCGAGCTCCAGCCCCGGTTGCGGGCGCAGCTGGTGCCCTTCGGAGCGGGGCAATATCTGCTCGACAATGCCCGCCGCGCGCCCGGCAACGCCCAGAATCTCGTTGAGATCCTGCCCGGTGACGTTCAACTCAACAGCGCGGCCGCCGCCGACGCCGCGCCCGAAAAGCGATGGCTGCGTCATGAAGCCGAAGGTGCCCGGTTCGGCGAAGATGGGGCGGCTCAGCGCCGGGATGAGATCGCCGGCGCGTTGCCCGTCCACCGCTGCTGCGCCCACGAAGGACGTGCCCGAGCGCGCCACGAAGAAGAAATGGCTGATGGTGGGTGTGCCATCTTCCATCGCTTTCTCGGGGGCGGCTTCCCAGAGCGGGCGGGCCGCGTCTTCTATTCGTTCGGCGATGGATTCGGTTGTGGCAAGGTTGTAGCCCGGTGGCGGAATGAGCACGCCGAAGACGAGGTTGCGGTTGCCTTCGGGCAGGTATTCGAGCCTCGGCAGGAAGAGATAGGTCGCCACCGCGGCACCGCCGGCGATGAGCAGTACCATGGTGATGCCCACGCTGCGCACCCGCACCGTGAGGCGCACATAGGCCATGACCAGATCGCGAAAGCCTCGCGCCAGATGGTCGATACCCCAAAGCGACACCTTGCCCTGATCCTTGTTGCTCAGCAGGCGGCTTGCAAGCGCCGGAATGACCGTGACCGCCACCAGCAGCGACAAGAGCACCGATACCGAAATGGCCACCGCGATATCCCGGAAAAGCTGGCCTGCCTCCAGCTGCATGATCAGGATCGGCACGAAAACAAGCACCGTGGTCATGGCCGAGACGAAGATCGCCCCCCAGACCTGTTTGGCACCCTTGTAGGCGGCCTCTCGCCTTGACAAGCCCTCCTCGCGTAATCGGAAGATGTTTTCGAGCACGACGATGGCCGCATCGACAATCATTCCCACGGCAAAGGCGATGCCCGCCAGCGAAATGACGTTGAGCGAGCGCCCGGTGGCGGCCATGACAACGAAACTGGCGACGATGGAGATGGGAATGGCAAGCGCAACGACCGCCGTGGCGCGCGGACTTCGCAAAAAGAGCATGAGAATGACGACAGCGAGCGCACCACCGATATAGATGTTCTGGGTGACAAGGCTGATCGCGCCGTTGATATAGACCGTCTCGTCATAGACCTGTTCGATATTCAGGCCAGCCTCGGCCACCGGCCCCGCTTCGAGCGCGGCCAGCTCTTCCTGCAAGGCTTCCATGACGCGGATGACATTGGCGCCGCTCTCGCGCACCACGTTGAAGGCAAGGCCCGGCTCGCCCTTGAAGCGTAGCCGCGACGTGGGCTCCTGATAGGAAAATTGCACATCCGCCACATCGCCCACGCGCACCCGGCCAAGTCCACCGGTGGCGGCGCTGGAGCGCAACACGACCTCGCGGATCGCCTCTTCGGTATTGAGATTGCCTTCCGTGCGCACGACATAGCGTCGCTTGCCTTCATCCACATCTCCGGCGGAGATGGATATGTTTTCCGCGCGCAGCTTCTGAACGACCTCCGGCACCGTCAGCCCGAAACGCGAAAGTCGCACCGGATCGACCACCACCTGCAACTCGCGCGAGACCCCGCCGAACACATTGACCGCCGAGACGCCCTCGATCCGCTCGAGACGGTCCTGAATGACATCCTCGACGAAATCGCCATAAGTGGGCATGTCGCGGGTGTTGCCCGGTTGCGCGGTCAGCAGCATCCAGGCAATCGGATTGTCTTCGGACCCTGAGGTGTTGAGCGATGGCTCGTCTGCCTCGGCCGGATAGCCGCTGACCCGATTCAATCGGTTCGAGACCAGCAGAAGCGATTGTGTCATATCCGTGCCGACCGCGAATTCCAGCGTGATTTCGGCCTGCCCGGTGCGTGAGCTCGAGGTCATGATCACCAGCCCTTCAAGGCCGCGCAGCACTTCCTCCTGCGGGTTGACGATCTCGCGCTCGATCTCGGCGGGGGCGGCCCCAGGCCAGTTGGTCTGGACGACAACGACCGGCTTGCGCACATCGGGTGCCAGTTGCACCGGAATGCGGCTGAGCGCGATGGCACCGAAAAGCAGCGCCATGATCACAGCAGCGATGACGGCGACAGGCCGGTCGATGGCGAAGCGGATGATATCCATCAGTTGGTTTCCACAGCATCAGCCGCGATGGCCTGTCCGGGGCGCAGACGTTCATTTCCTCGAACAACCACGCGTTCATCCTGCGACAGCCCGCTGAGCACCTCATAGCGATCATCCATCGGCATGCCGATTTCGACGATGCGAGCTTCTGCAACATCCTGCGCATCGACAAAGACAGTCCAGCCCTCTGGCGATTGCACCAGCGCATCCTTGGGCACGCTGAGCACATCGCGCGCTTCGCCAACGGCGATCTGCACGGTCAGGGATTGCCCCACCGCTGCCGCGCCGACCGAGGCGAGACCCGAACCGGTGAAGCGCACCACGCGGGTGCGCGTGGCCGGGTCTTCCAGCGGCAGCACGGCGCGCACGGTCAGCGTGAGCGTCTCGCCGGTGTCGAGCATTGCCTCGACCCGCTGTCCGGGCTCGAGCGAGGGCACGTAACGCGAGGGGACGCCGGCCTCTACCTCGAAAGCATCCGTATCCAGCAGCCGGACGACCGCCTCGCCCGCCTGAATGAACGCACCGGGGATGGTATCGACGGAAATGACCGTGCCCGGGAAGGGCGCGATGATCCTGCTGCGGTCCAACTCGTATCGGGCCTGCGCCAACTGGGTCTGGCTGGTGTTCAGCCGCGCCTCGGCGCGGACAAGCTCGGACCTGGCCTGCAGCATGTCCGATTGCGCCTCGTCGAAGCGGCCCTGACTGAACGAGCTCGAGCCCCGCAAGGCATCGATGCGGCCGAAAGCTCTTTCGGTCCGATCCAGTTGAACGCGTGCGGTCTCGATGCCCGCCTGCGCCTCGGCAACCTGCGCTTCAGATTGTGCGAAATTGATTTGCAGAAGCTCTCGGTCAAGCTCCACCAGCAGCGCGCCGGCCTCCACCCTGTCACCGGCCAGCACATGCACATCCGCCACATTTCCTGCCACACGCGAGGCGACAGACCCATCGCGCGAGGTGGTGATCTGCGCAAAGACCGGTACTGTCTCGGCCACTTGCCGCATCTCGATCGTCTCGACCTGAACAGGCGTGGGCCCACCTTGCCCGAGCGCTTCCCCCGAAGGCAGGCCCAGAGCGGCGAGCGTGACGCAGAGGGTGGCCAGAAAAGACCGCATGTTGCAACTCCTTTAGGATGTCGGGTGGGATAGCACACTCTTGCAGCTTTCAACAGCCGCCTGCGGCCTGATCAGAGCCTTGTGCAAGATTGCACAGTGCCGATGCCAGCTGTTGCTGCCGTCTTGTGCTCCTTGATCCCTGCCTGCGCGATGGGGTCCTTTCAGGCCCCCACCATGCCCACGATCTTGAAGGTCTCGCGCAGGATGGGGGTGGCGATGGCGCGGGCGCGGGCGGCCCCTTCGGCAAGAATGCGATCGATCTCCGCCTCGTCCTGCATCAGACGTGCCATCTCGGACGAGATCGGCGCGAGGGTCTCGACCGCCAGATCGGCCAGCATCGGCTTGAATTCGGAAAACGGCTTGCCGCCACAGTCGCGCATCACCTGCTCGACGCTCTGTGCCGATAATGCCGCATAGATATTGACAAGGTTGCGCGCCTCCGGGCGGCCTTCAAGCTCCTCGACTTCGGCCGGCAGCGGCTCGGGATCGGTCTTGGCCTTGCGGATCTTCTTGGCGATCGTGTCGGCATCGTCGGTCAGGTTGATGCGGCTCATGTCCGAAGGGTCGGACTTGGACATCTTCTTGGACCCGTCCCGCAGACTCATCACCCGCGTCGCGGCCCCCTCGATGACGGGCTCCGTCAGAGGAAAGAAATCCACCTCGTAATCATGGTTGAATTTCGCCGCGATGTCGCGCGTAAGCTCCAGGTGCTGCTTCTGGTCCTCGCCCACGGGCACATGGGTGGCGTGATATGCAAGAATGTCGGCGGCCATCAAGGCTGGATAGGCAAAGAGCCCCAGCGATGCGTTCTGTGCGTTCTTGCCCGCCTTGTCCTTGAACTGCGTCATGCGCTGCATCCAGCCCATGCGGGCGACGCAGTTGAAAATCCAGGCCAGTTGAGCGTGTTCGGGCACCTGGCTCTGGTTGAAGAGGATGGAGCGAGCAGGGTCGAGCCCGCTGGCCAGATAGCCCGCGCAAAGTTCGCGCGTGGCGCGTGCCAGCTTCGCCGGGTCCTGCCAGACGGTGATGGCGTGCAGATCGACCATGCAGTAGAGCGTTTCGGAGCCGTCATCCTGCATGTCCACGAAACGCTTCATCGCGCCGAGGTAATTTCCCAGTGTCAGCCCGCCCGAAGGCTGGATGCCTGAAAAGACGCGCGGTGTATGGCGGGCCTCGGTCATGGATCGCTCCGTCTGGATATTTTTGTCCGCCTCGCTTACGCATGCAGGGAACTGCCGTCAAGGAACAGCGCGAATGACCCAGCAAGACAACACTTTCCAGCGCGACCCCAGCCCCGTCAATCCTCTGCCGCCTGCCATGATCATCCTGTTTCTGGCCATCATGGCGGTCGAGGTGATCTTCATGATGGGCGCGCGCGGATGGATCGGCGGGCCGGGGGCCATCGGCTGGCGCAACAACGCGATCCAGAGCCATGGCTTCAACAGTGACGTGATGGGCTGGATGCTGGAGCACGGGCGTTATCCGGCGGAGCATATGCTGCGCTTTCTGAGCTATCCCTTCATTCATGGAGATTTCACCCATGCGCTTTTTGCGGGCGCCATGGCGCTGGCGCTGGGCAAGTTCGTGGGCGAGGTTTTCTCGCAAGCTGCGACGCTGGCGCTTTTCGTGATTTCCTGCGTGGGCGGCGCGATTGTCTTCGGCCTGCTGGAACCGCCGCAGCCGTGGCTCGTGGGGGCGTTTCCCGGGGTGTACGGGCTCATCGGGGGCTTTACTTATCTGATGTGGCTCAGGCTGGGGCAGATGGGCGCGCAACAATACCGTGCCTTCATGCTGATCGGGGTCTTGCTGATGATCCAGCTTGTCTTCGGCCTGATCTTTGGCAGCAACAGCACATGGATCGCCGATATAGCCGGGTTCGGTGTGGGATTTCTGGCCTCATTCATCCTCAGTCCGGGAGGGTTTGCGAGGCTGCGTGCGAAGTTGCGCCACGACTGATCTCAACCGCGGCGAAAGGCGGCGCGGAATTCGCCGAGCCTGAACGCGCCGATGAGGTGGCCCAGCCCGAAATAGCTGATCCCGGAAAGGCCGATCAGGGCCAGCAGCCCGAGCCAGCGCAGCCCGGGCATCATCAGGATCGGGCTCATCCAGAGTGCGCTCAGCCAGGCAACCGCGCCCATCAGAAGCGCGGCCAGGACGATGCGCCAGATGCGCCGGCGAAAGCGCGCGTCGAAATGCGCGACCTTCCCCATGGGACGCGCCCCACGCATGAGCAGCCAGACCATCACCCAGCCCGCGACGCTGGTGGCGATGGCCGCCGCGATCCAGCCGATATAGAAGGACAGGCCGACCGCCAGCATCGCATTGATCACCATGGCCACCACGGCATAGCGGAACGGGTTCCTTGTGTCCTCGCGGGCGAAGAAAAGCGGCTGCAGGAGCTTTTGCAGCACGAAGGCCGGCAGGCCGAGCCCGTAGATCGCCACCGCCAGCGCGGTGGCCACGGTATCTTCCGGACTGAAGGCGCCACGCTCGAAAAGCACGCTCACCACCGGGATGGGCACCACCACCAGGGCCACCGCGCAGGGAATGGTCAACGCAAGCGAGATCTCGCCAGCGCGGGACAGCGCGATGCGCGCGCCCGCATCATCCGCCGCCTTCAGGCGGCGCGACAGATCGGGCAGCAGCACGATGCCCACGGCGATGCCGACCACGCCGAGAGGAAGCTGGTAGAGCCTGTCGGCCGCGTAAAGCCAGCTTACCGCCTTGTCGGTGTTGGAGGCCACTTGCTGGCCGACCAGAAGATTGATCTGCATGACCCCGCCTGCCAGTGCGGCGGGAATGGCGATGCGCACTAGCTGCGCCATTTCCGGCGTCCAGCGCGGGCGCGTCGGGGTGATGTCGAAGCCCGCACGACGCGCGGCGACCCAGACCAGCGCCAGTTGGGCAATGCCCGCGAACGGGATGGTCCAGACCAGCGCCAAGATCACCTCACCGTCCATGAACCACGCGGCGGTCATCGCCGCGATAAGCATCACGTTGAGCAGCACGGGCGCGGCGGCAGCGGCGGCAAAGCGCCCTGCCGCGTTGAGCACGCCCGAAAAGAGCGCCGCTAGCGAGATGAAGAAGATATAGGGAAAGACGATGCGGCCGTATTCAACCGTCATGCCGAAGCGCGCATCACCCGCAAAACCCTGCGCCGTGGCCCAGACCAGCACCGGCATGAAGACCATGGCAAGCCCCGTGAGCGCGAGCAGCACCAGCGACAGGCCCGACAATGCAAGCGCGGCAAAGCCCTGCGCGTCACCGCCCCCCTCGAGCCGTTTGGAGAACATCGGCACGAAGGCCGCGTTGAACGCGCCCTCGGCGAAAAAGCGGCGAAACATGTTGGGCAGGCGGAAGGCGGCGACGAAGGCATCCATGGTGGCCCCGGGGCCCAGCCAGTTCGCGATCAGCACATCGCGCAGAAAGCCCAGCACCCTGCTTGCCAGCGTCCAGACACCGACCGTGAGGATACCCGAGAGCATGCGCACGGGTTTCATCCTCGGCTCACCGTCTGCCCCTCACCCGTGCGGGCCGGGGTCGCGCCGCCCCGGCGTTTCGGCGGGCTGCAGCCTGCGGAAACCGGGGTATTTTCTCCGAGAAGAAACAAGGGCAGTGCAACAGGTTCTGCCGTATCGGCCAGTGCCTGAGTTTTCTGGAGCGGGGTCTGGCGATTGCTCATGAGCGGGCACGTTCCGCGCCTTCCTCGATCGCGGAGCGCAGTTTCCGCTCGAGAGCGGCGCGCTTGCTTGCCGAGTGGAATTTCAGGCCGAACATGTCCTTCACATAGAAGCTGTCGACCACCTGTTCGCCGTAGGTCGCGATTACCGCGGAGTTGATATAGACATTGTTGTCGGCCAGCGTGCGCGCGAGATCATAGAGCAGGCCCGGCCGGTCGCGGGTGTCCACCTCGATGATCGTGTAGATCTCCGAGCCGTCATTGTCGAAGGTGATATGGGTGGGAACGCGAAAGGCGCGCTCGCGCCTGGAGATCTTGTCGCGGGTCTGGAAGGCCTCAACCGCCACGACTTCGCCGTTGAGGATCCGGCGGATCATTCGCGTAAGGCGCGGCAGACGGTCTTCCTCGAAGGGGTGACCATCGGCATCCTGAATCCAGAAGGCCGCTGTGGCATAGCCGTCATTGCTCGTATAGGTGCGCGCATCGACCACATTGGCGCCCACAAGGGCCAAGGCCCCGGCGAGACGGGCGAAGATACCCGGATGATCGGCCAAGGCGAAACAGGCGCGGGTCGCGTCGCGATCCTTGTCGATCGACAGATCGATCGCCACTTCATCATCGCCAAGGTCTTTCAGAAGCCGCGCAAAGACCACATGGGCGGTGACATGAAGGCCCTGCCAGTAGGGCGGGTAATGGCGCGCGATCTCGGTCTTGATGTCCTTTGCGTCCCAGTCGACCAGTTCGGCGCGCAGGTTGCGCTTGGCGTCCGATCCGCGCTGTTCGCGGTTGAGCGCTTCGAGCCCGCCCTCCATCGCCCGGCGGGTCTGGCGATAGAGCGCGCGGATCAGTGAGGCTTTCCAGTTGTTCCAGGTATTCGGGCCGACACCGCGGATGTCACAGACGGTCAGCACGCAAAGAAGATCAAGACGTTCGCGGGTCTGCACGAGCTTGGCAAAATCGCGCACGGTGCGCGGATCGGCGATATCGCGTTTCTGGGCCATGTCGGACATCAGCAGATGGTAGCGCACCAGCCATTCCACCGTGTCGACCTCGCGGGGCTTGAGCCCCAGCCGGGGCGCGACCTTGCGGGCGATCTGGGCACCAAGGATCGAGTGGTCCTCGTTGCGGCCCTTGCCGATATCATGAAGCAGGAGCGCGACATAGAGCACGCGGCGGTTCACTCCTTGTTCGAGGATGGACGAGGCGATCGGCAGGGCCTCGACCAGTTCCTTGCGCTCGATGAGTGCAAGCTGGCTGACGCATTGGATGATATGCTCGTCCACTGTGTAGTGATGATACATGTTGAACTGCATCATGGCGCGGATCGGCTCGAATTCGGGGATGAAGGCTGAGAGCACGCCGAGCTCGTTCATGCGCCGCAGGGCGCGTTCGGGGTTGCCGTGTTTCAGCAGGAGCCCGAGAAACAGCTTCTGCGCCTCGGGGTCGGCGCGAAAGGAATCATCGATCAGGTGCAGATTGGCGGTGACCAGCCGCATGGCATCGGGATGGATCAGCATGCCGGTGCGCAGCCCCTCTTCGAAGAGGCGCAGAAGGTTCAGGCGGTCTTCCAGGAAGCGCGATTCATCGACGATGGCGAGGCGGCCATGCACCTCCCTGTAGCCTTGTTTGAGCTTCTTCTTGCGGCGCAGCAGGCGCTGGAGCAGCGCGTCGGGCTTGACATGCTGAGCTTCGAGCTTGGTCAGGAAGATACGGGTCAGATCGCCTACCGCTGTGGCGTGACGGAAATAGTCCTGCATGAAAAACTCGACCGCGCGCCGCCCTGAAATGTCGAGATAGCCCATGCGTGCCGCCACCTCGACCTGCATGTCGAAGCTGAGGTGATCATTGGGGCGGCCTGTCACAAGGTGCAGGTGACACCGCACTGCCCACAGGAAGTTATGAGCCTTGGCAAAGGTATCATATTCTTCCTCGGCAAAGACCTTGCGGCGCACCAGTTCGGCAATGTCATCTACCGCGTAGATATATTTCGCGATCCAGAACAGCGATTGCAGATCGCGCAGCCCGCCCTTGCCTTCCTTCACATTGGGTTCGACCATGAAGCGCTGGTTGCCCGGCTTGCGATGGCGCTCTTCCCGTTCGGCCAGCTTGGCCTCGATGAAAGCGCGCTCACTGCCCCTGAACAGCTTCTCCCAGAGGGTCCGGTTCAGCTCCTCATGCAGAGCGGTATCACCGGCGAGGAATCGGTTCTCGAGCAAGGCGGTACGGATCGTGAAATCCTCGCGCGCGAGGCGCAGCGAATCGGCGATGGTGCGACTGGCATGGCCGACCTTGAGCCGCAAATCCCACAGCAGATAGAGTGTGCTTTCGATCACGCTCTCGGCCCAGGCAGTGATCTTGTAGGGCGTCAGGAACAGCAGGTCCACATCCGACTGAGGCGCCATTTCACCCCGCCCGTAGCCACCGACAGCGCAGACCGTGATGCGTTCGGCCTCGGTCGGGTTGGGAGCCGGATGCAGGATGCGCGTGGCAACATCGAGGGCGGTCAGGATGATGCAATCGGTCTGCCAGCTATAGGCACGGATGATTGCCTGCGCTTCGAAGGGATGGGCCGCGAGCACCGCCGCCATGTTTTCGCGTCCGCGCTTTCGTTCGGCCTTCAAGAGCGGTACGAGGGCACGGCGGAGCGCGGTGTGATCCTGCCCATGCATCTCCGCAAGCCGCGCGATGGCCGCAGTGATCGCGTCGAGATCGAAAATATCCTCTGCCGGACAGATCAGGTCGGGCGGCAGAGGTGGCGCATCTTTCATCGTCTGTGTCTTTCCGCCTCCGGATCAGAAACCCGCCCCGCCGAAAGCGCCGGGCGCGTTCTCGATGACGACCACCCGTTGATTGCGCACCGTGGCGATGGCCAGCCCGCGTTCGTTCGTCCCGTCGGGACGAAAGCGAAACACGCCGTTGACCCCCTGAAAGCCCGCCGATTGCGTCAGGGACTCGCGGCTCAGCGCATTGCGCCTGCCGCTGCGGATCAACGCGCCGGTGGCGGCTATGCCATCATAGGCGAGGCTGGCAAGTTCGTGAGGACGCTCCTCATGTGCAGCCTCGAAACGGCTGCGAAACTGCGCCGTGCGGGCTGGATCGGGCATGGCAAACCAGCCGCCCTGCACACCCGGCAGCTCAAGTGTCTGGCGCGGGACGTCCCAGCGGGCAAGCCCGATATACTGGGTGACCTCCGGGCCCAGCCCCTGCTCGGGCAGCATCTGCGCCAGCAACGGCAACGCGCCAGCGGCTGTGGAGGTCATGAAAACGGCATCCGCGTTGCCGCGCTCCACCGCCTGCTTGATCCGTGGGACGGCAGCGACGACACCATCCTGCGAGAACTGATAGCCGACACTGCCGACATTCGTCCCGCCACTTGCCGAGACAGACCTCTCGATCGCCGCCTTGCCCAATTCTCCGGACAGGTTTTCTGAATAGACCGTCACGATCCGGTCCTTGCCCTGCCGTTTGGCAAAGCCCGCGAGGCGCCGGGCAGTAGTGTCGAATGTCTGGCCGAGGATGAACACATTGCCGCCCGCGATGGTGGTGTTGTTGGAGAAGGCGAGGACATTGATGTTCCGGTCCGCCACGGCCAGGCCGACGGCATTGGCGGATTCGGCATGCAGGGGGCCGATGATGATCCGCGCGCCATCGGCCACAGCGGCAAGGGCGGCCTCCCGAGCGCGTGCGGTACTGCCTGCTGTACCATAGACCCGCAGATCGAGCTGCACGCCTTGCAGATCCGCAACTGCCATGCGCGCAGAACGCTCCAGATCGCGGGCAAGCTTCTGTTCCTGAGGGCTGGACGCCCCATGCGGGACAAGCAACGCCACCGTGACCGGTGCCGAGGGGCTGACCTGCCCACCGCCGCCAAGACTGACAGGTTCACAGGCCGCCAGCCAGATCAGGCTGAAAACGGCGAGAAGTCGCGCGGCTGTATTGCGGGTCACGGATAAAACGGCGAACATGTCTGTTTACTCCTCGTCGTGGCGCGGATGGGCGCACCCGCTTCGAGGCCGATCATAACCGTCATGCGAGGCGGGTCCAGAGGGGAAAGCGGATATGTCCAAACCGGAAGCGGGCTTGCACCTGATCGCCACGCCGATCGGGGCTGCGCGCGACATCACGCTGCGAGCGCTCGATCTGCTGAGAGAGGCCGATATTCTGGTGGCCGAGGATACGCGCAGCCTGCGAAAACTGATGGATATTCACGGGGTCGCGCTGGGGGACAGGCCGCTTCTGGCCTATCACGACCATAATGGCGCGCGCATGCGGCCGCGCCTGATGGAGGCGCTGGCGGCGGGAAAATCGGTGGTCTATGCCTCCGAAGCAGGGACGCCCATGGTGGCCGATCCGGGTTTCGATCTGGCGCGGGCTGCTGTCGCCGAAGGGTATGTGCTGCGCTCCGCGCCGGGGCCATCTGCAGTCATCACGGCGCTGACACTTTCCGGTTTGCCGACGGATCAATTTCATTTCGCGGGGTTTCTGCCGAATGCCGCGTCCCGGCGGAAATCCGCACTCGCGGCGCTGGGGGCCGTGCCGGGCACCTTGATCTTTTACGAATCGCCAAAGCGTCTGGCAGCG
>SLDH01000089.1 GCA_007125415.1 Roseovarius sp. | reverse complement strand
TGGTGGCGCAATCGGGCGTCGGCACCATCGCCGCCGGGGTGGCCAAGGCCAAGGCCGATGTTATCCTGATCAGCGGTCATAATGGTGGTACCGGGGCCTCGCCTGCGACAAGCATCAAATATGCCGGGCTGCCCTGGGAGATGGGCCTGACCGAGGCCCATCAGGTGCTCAGCATGAACAAGCTGCGCGACCGGGTGACCCTGCGCACCGATGGCGGGCTGCGCACGGGCCGGGATATCGTCATGGCCGCCATGCTGGGGGCCGAGGAATACGGGATCGGCACGGCGGCGCTCATCGCCATGGGCTGCATCATGGTGCGCCAGTGCCAGAGCAACACCTGCCCCGTGGGCGTCTGCACTCAGGACGAAAGCTTGCGTGAAAAGTTTACCGGCACTGCCGACAAGGTGGTCAACCTGATCACCTTCTACGCGCAGGAGGTGCGCGAGGTGCTGGCCGGTATCGGTGCGCGAAGCCTTGACGAGGTGATCGGGCGGGCCGATCTGCTCACCCAGGTCAGCCGTGGATCGGCGCATCTCGATGATCTCGATCTCAATCCGCTGCTGGTCACCGTGGATGGGGCCAAGGATATCCGCTATGATCGCACGCGTCCACGCACCGAGGTGCCCGACACGCTTGACGCCGATATCGTGCGCGACGCGGCACGGTTTCTCAACGAGGGCGAAAAGATGCAGTTGCATTACGCCGTGCGCAACACGCACCGGACCGTGGGGACGCGGATCTCGAGCCATATCGTGCGCAATTTCGGGATGCGCAACAATCTGCAACCCGATCACCTGACCGTCAAACTCAACGGCAGTGCCGGACAATCGCTCGGTGCGTTTGCTGCACCGGGACTCAAGATCGAGGTGTCGGGGGATGCAAATGATTACGTGGGCAAAGGCCTGTCGGGCGGTGTGATCGTGGTGCGCCCGCCGATGATGAGCCCGCTGGACGCGGGCGAGAACACGATCATCGGCAACACGGTGCTTTATGGCGCCACCGCGGGCTATCTCTTCGCCTGTGGTCGCGCGGGCGAGCGGTTTGCGGTGCGCAATTCCGGGGCAAATGTGGTGGTGGAGGGCTGCGGCTCCAACGGATGCGAGTACATGACCGGCGGTATCGCCGTGATCCTGGGGCAGATCGGGGCGAATTTCGCCGCCGGCATGACGGGTGGCATGGCGTATCTTTACGACCCGCAGGGGCTTTCGCAAAAGCTGATCAATCATGAGACGGTCGTGACCTGTGGCGTGACCGAGGCCTATTGGCAGGGTCAACTGAGGGACCTGATCGAGCGTCATGCGACGGAGACGGGCAGCCAGCGCGCGAAGGATTTACTACAGGATTGGCAGAGCGCGCTCGGGCAATTCATCCAGGTTTGTCCCGTCGAGATGCTGGACAAGCTGGAGCATCCGATCGGCCTGCCCGGGGAGGCCATTCCGGCTGAGTGACGCCTGAGCGATGCGGTGAATGATCGGCGTCGAACACCCGGTCCGTCAACCGCACCGAGCCCGATGCGGGCGACATGGTGTCCGATGGCAAGCCCAAGGGGTTGTTTTGCCTTGATCAACGCATGGTGGATGGGCGTTTCGGGATCACCAACGACACCCATGTGACGCCCGCCAATGTGCATGATTCCATCCCCTGACTGGCGCGGCTGACCGCCAGCGCATCCGCTTCGGGCTGGATGTCCGCGCGGTAGGGCTTGATGCGGGATATGCCGATGGCTGTGGCGCATGGTGAAAAGGACGAGCTTGAGAAGCAGCTCAAGGACGTTGATCGGCAAATCGAGAGCCTTCTGGATCGAATTGTCGATGCAACGAGTGCGCCAGTCGTCAGCGCCTATGAAGCCCGTATCGAGAAGCTGGAGCGTCAGAAATTTGTGCTTGCCGAGCGAGTTGAAACAATTGTGCCGCCGAAGGGACGGCTGGAGGATTGTATTGAACTCGCTCTGAACTTCCTGGCAAACCCTTGGAATATATACAAAAACGGAAAGTTCAAATTGCGTCAGACAGTGCTCAGACTGATCTTTTCTGAGCCACTCGAGTACGGACACAATGGGGTGTGTGGAACTCCCGTATTATCTTTCCCGTTCAAGTATTTGGCATGAGTCTCTGGGCCAAGAAACGAGATGGTGCTGCTGGGGAGGATTGAACTCCCGACCTCACCCTTACCAAGGGTGCGCTCTACCACTGAGCTACAGCAGCCTTTTGTGGCGCGCTCAATAGCCCCCAATGTCATTGCGCGCAAGCGTTATCTGGACCCTCTTCAAGACCTGTTATAGTAAGAGAAGATGACAAGGAAGAAGCCCGTCAAACCCACAGCGAAAGAAGCAGGCGCGCGCGAGGACAGGCTCAAGACGGCGCTGAAGGCAAATATGGCCAAACGCAAGGCGCAAGCGCGCGCAAGGGCGGCAAAAGACGGGCAGACCAGTGAGACCGAAGGATAAGGGCAGATGGATTCCATAATCGTCACGGGCAATGGGCCGCTCGCCGGGCAGGTCCCGATCGCCGGTGCAAAGAATGCCTGCCTCACGCTGATGCCGGCAACCCTGCTCAGCGAGGAGCCACTCACGCTCACCAATGCGCCGCGCCTGTCGGACATCGCCACGATGACTGCGCTTTTGCAATCACTGGGCGCGGAGGTCACCTCCATGCAGGGCGGACAGGTGCTGGCCATGTCGAGCCACGCGCTGGACAATCACGTGGCAGATTACGAGATCGTGCGCAAGATGCGCGCCTCGAACCTGGTGCTCGGCCCGCTTCTGGCGCGGCTGGGCCATGCCGTCGTGTCGCTGCCGGGGGGCTGCGCCATCGGCGCGCGGCCCATGGACCTGCATATCGCGGCGCTCGAGGCGCTTGGCGCGGAGATCGAATTGAAGGAGGGCTATCTGCACGCCGTTGCCCGTGGCGGGCTCAAGGGGGCTGTGCACGAGATGCGCTTTGCATCGGTAGGGGCGACGGAGAATGCGATGATGGCGGCCACGCTCGCCAAGGGCACAACGGTTCTGAAAAACGTGGCCCGCGAGCCCGAGATCGTCGATCTGGCGACCTGCCTGCGACGGATGGGCGCGCAGATCGAGGGCGATGGCAGCTCCGAGATCATCATCGAGGGCGTTGACCGTCTGCATGGCGCGACCCATCCGGTGGTGACCGACCGGATCGAGCTGGGCACCTACATGCTGGCCCCGGCCATTTGCGGCGGGGAGGTGGAGTGCCTTGGCGGGCGGGCTGACCTGCTGGGCGCGTTCTGCGAGCGGCTGGACAGTGCCGGCATCACGGTGAGCGAAACCGAAAAGGGCCTCAAGGTCAGCCGCAGGAATGGTCGTGTGTCGGCGGTCGATGTCACGACCGAGCCCTTTCCCGGCTTTCCCACCGATCTTCAGGCGCAGATGATGGCGCTGATGTGCACCGCCGAGGGGACCAGCGTGCTCCAGGAGAAGATTTTCGAGAACCGTTTCATGCACGCCCCCGAACTCATTCGCATGGGGGCTGATATCGAGGTGCAGGGCGGCACCGCGCGGGTGCGCGGGGTCGAGCGGCTGAAGGGCGCGCCGGTGATGGCGACGGACCTGCGGGCGAGTGTCTCGCTTATCCTGGCCGGTCTCGCCGCAGAAGGCGAGACCATCGTCAACCGCGTCTATCACCTCGATCGCGGTTATGAGCGGGTGGAGGAAAAGCTGAGCGCGCTGGGCGCCCGGATCGAACGGGTCTCGGGGCAATGAGCGAAGATGCCCGTTTCGAGGATGGCCGGGAGCGGCCGGTAAATCTCGGCGCGCTCGATACCGAAGACCTGCAGGTGATCTCATCGCTGGTGCAGGATGCGGTGTTTCCGCTTACGGAACTGTCGTGGCATCCACGCACACGGCGCTTTGCCTTGCTGCTCAACCGTTTCAGATGGGAGTTGCCCGCCCGCCTGCAGCAGCGGCCGGAGCGGGTGCAATCCGTGCTGGCGGTGGATGATGTTCAGCGCGCGGCCAGTTACGGGTTTGACCGGAGCGATCAGAGCCTTGTGCTGTCTTTGCTCAGCATCAGCTTCGAGCCCGGCGAGGACGGGGCGGGCACGATGCTCCTGACGCTCGCAGGCGATGGGGCGATCCGGCTTTCGGTGGAAGCGCTGGATGTGACACTCCGTGACGTGACCCGCCCCTATGCTGCGCCTTCGGGCAAGGTGCCACAGCACGATAGCTGACCCTAGAACCAGGATATTCCGATGCCTCACTATCTCAACGCTTCCGACGCGGATTTCGAGCCTCGCTTTGCCGCGCTGCTGAGCGCCAAGCGCGAGGACACGCCGGAGGTGGATGATGTCGTCGCAGGGATCATCGCCGATGTGCGCGCGCGCGGCGATGCCGCGGTGATCGAGCTGACCGAACGCTTTGATCGCCTTGCGCTCACGCCGGACAGCTTGCGCTTCACCGAGGCGGAGATCGACAGGCTCATTGCCGATGTGCCTGACGCCGAACGTGCGGCCCTTGATGTGGCGGCAGAGCGCATCCGCTCCTATCACGCGCGGCAACTGCCCGGGGATGCCGCTTGGGAGGATGGCGCGGGTGCCATGCTGGGCTGGCGCTGGACACCGGTGGATGCCGCAGGGCTCTACGTGCCGGGGGGGCTTGCTTCCTACCCGTCCTCGGTGCTGATGAATGCGATCCCCGCCAAGGTGGCGGGTGTGAAGCGGCTGGCGATGGTCGTGCCCACGCCGGACGGTGAGGCCAACCCGCTGGTGCTGCTTGCGGCGCGGCTCTCGGGGGTGGACGAGATCTACCGCATCGGCGGCGCGCAGGCCATCGCGGCGCTGGCCTATGGCACCGATAGCATCGCGCCGGTGGACAAGATCACCGGCCCCGGCAATGCCTTTGTCGCCGCGGCCAAGCGGCGGGTCTTCGGCAAGGTGGGGATCGACATGATCGCCGGGCCGTCGGAGATCCTCGTGATTGCGGATGCCCATAACAACCCCGACTGGCTGGCGCTCGATCTGCTCAGCCAGGCCGAGCATGATGAAAGCGCGCAATCCATCCTGATCACCGACAGCCCCGATCTGGCGCTCGCGGTGGATGCCTCAATCACGAAACACCTCCGAACGCTCGCCCGGCGCGACATCGCGGGGGCAAGCTGGCGCGACTATGGCGCGATCATCACAGTCCCTGATCTTGATGCGGCGGCGGGCCTTTCCAACCGCGTGGCGCCCGAGCATCTGGAGCTTTGCGTGGCCGATCCCGAGCGCTATGCCGAAAAGATCACGCATGCGGGTGCGATCTTTCTGGGGGCATGGACACCTGAGGCCATAGGCGATTATGTCGGCGGGCCGAACCATGTGCTGCCCACGGCGCGCTCGGCGCGGTTTTCGTCGGGACTGAGCGTCATGGATTTTGTCAAGCGCACCACCCTTGCCCGGATGACGCCTGAGGCGCTCAAGGCCATCGGGCCGGCTGCCGAGGTGCTCGCGCGGTCTGAGGGCCTCGAAGCGCATGGGCTCTCGGTCACGGCACGTCTGAACCATCTCAATGAGTAAGATCAAGATGACCCGTATTTGTCATATCGACCTGGATGACGGCAATCTGCCGCCGCCCACCCCCGAGATCGAGCAGGAGCGCAAGGTGGCGATGTTCGATCTGATCGAGGAAAACAGCTTTGCCCTGCCCGGGCGCGAGGGGCGCGAGGTACCACCCGGCCCCTACCGTTTGGGACTGTCCATTCGCGAGAAACGGCTGGTCTTCGATATCCGCACGAAGGATGCACAGCCTGCGGCCGAGTTTCACCTGTCGCTCAGCCCGTTCCGGCAGGTGGTCAAGGATTACTGGGCCATCTGCGAAAGCTATTTCGACGCGGTCAAGAACATGCCCCCCAGCCAGATCGAAACGATCGACATGGCACGGCGCGGCATCCACAACGAGGGCGCGCGCATTCTCGAGAAACGGCTTGAGGGCAAGGCCGAGATCGACACTGACACCGCCCGTCGTCTCTTCACGCTCATTTGCGTGCTGCATTACGGAGGATGACTCTGTGGTGCATGAGCTTCCTCAATCGGTGCTCTTTTGCTGCGATCACAATTCGGCACGCTCACCCATGGCCGAAGGAATCATGAAAAAGTTCTACGGCACCGACACCTACGTGCAATCCGCCGGGGTGAAGAGCGATCTGGATATCGACGGATTCAGCATCGCCGCCTGCCGTGAGATCGGGGTGGAACTGGAACGTCATCGCACGCGCAGTTTTGACGAGATGTCGGAATGGGGCGATGATCTCAGCTCCTTCGATCTTGTCGTGGCGCTCAGCCCCGCCAGCCAGCGTCGCGCCCTGGAGTTGACAAGGGTCTTTCATCTTGATGTGGTCTACTGGCCCATCATGGACCCGACAGGGCTGGGCGACACGCGGGAAGCCAAGCTGGAGGCATATCGCCAGTCCCGCGATCAGATCATTGCCCATCTCAAGGAACGGTGGGGAGAGCCAAGGGAGGCCGTATGACCGAGACCGTAAAGCGCTATTTCGAGGCGTTCAACGCAGGTGACGTGGGGGGCATGCTGGCCTGCCTGTCAGATGATGTGGCTCATCACGTCAACGAGGGCCAGGTGCGCGTTGGCAAGGACAAGTTCCGCGCCTTTTGCGAGCATATGAACCGCTGCTATTCGGAGCGGCTCACCGATATGGTCATCTTCGAGGCCGAGGGCGGCACCCGCGCGGCGGCGGAATTCGTGGTGAACGGCACCTATCTTCAGACCGATCCGGGCCTGCCAGAGGCAAAGGGGCAGCGCTATGTCTTGCCGGCGGGTTCGTTTTTCAGCCTGCGCGACGGGTTGATCACGCGGGTCGTGACCTTCTACAATCTGGCCGATTGGCAGCGGCAGGTGGCTTGATGCGTGTCGAACGGCTGACCGGGGATGCGCTGGAGGCGGCCCTGGACGATCTGGCGCAACTGCGTATCACCGTTTTCCGGGCGTTTCCATATATCTATGACGGCGATGCCGATTATGAGCGGCGCTATCTTCAGACCTATCGGGACAGCGAGAATGCCATTCTCGTGGGGGCTTTCGATGGTGACAGGCTGGTCGGCGCCTCGACCGGCGCGCCAATGGAAGAGCATGCCGATGAGTTTGCGGCGGCCTTTGCAGGCCAGGCGATGGATCTGCAGGACATCTTCTACTGTGCCGAAAGTGTGCTTTTGCCCGAGTATCGCGGGCGGGGGCTCGGCCATGGCTTTTTCGATGCCCGTGAAGATCACGCGCGTAGCCTCGGGCGGCTTTACTGCGCCTTCTGCGCCGTCGTGCGTCCCGAAGATCATCCGCTGCGGCCCGCCGACTATCGCCCTCTTGATGGTTTCTGGCGCAAGCGCGGCTACGAGAAACTGGAAGGCGTCCAGGCCTGCTATCGCTGGAAGGATCTCGATCAGTCACAGGAGACCGATCACTGGCTGCAATTCTGGATGCGCGCGCTTTAGCGGGCTGCTGGAAAAGCCTTGAAGCTCCGAGAGCAGTTCATTTTGGTTGACTAACAAAGACTACGTGGCCTGAAGCGGCGAGTGGATGAACGCGCCGACTTTTAAGATCTGGAAAAGAAGCCATTTTTCCGAGTTCTGGCACCCTTGAATGACAGGTATATCGGCGGTCGATATTCCTCAAAAGAACAGCACGGAGATGTAGCCTTCGCTCAAAAACAAATTCAAAAATGAGAATTTATCTTGCGCGATCGAACTTCAGCGGCTTATCCTGTCATGGAAGCTGACTGTGTTTGGGAGGGCACATCATGCGTTTCGACACGCTCAGACAGACAGGGTGGGAAACCCGAGAATGGCGCATATATGCACCATCCCGGGTGACAGTCGTCTTGCGGCATGTTTGGCCCGGATGCACCCTCCAAGCGGGTTTGAAATGACGAGGAGATTCAGATGAAGCTGACAAGACGAGACGCGCTTGCGCTGGGCGCTGGTGCGGTGGTGGTGGCAGGGCTGCCCGTGCGGGCCGCGGCGCCGGGCGCCGATTTTATCGAAGCGTTCACGGGCGGGGCGGAGATCGCCGATAGCGGTGTGACCCTGATCGCACCGGAGATTGCCGAGAATGGCAACAGCGTTCCGATCGAGATAAGCGCCGATGGTGCCTCCGAGATCATGGTGCTGGCGCTTGGCAATCCGAGCCCGCAGGTCGGGACATTCAAGTTCGGCCCGTTGGCCGCCTCGCAATCAGCCTCGACCCGCATTCGTCTGGCGGAGACGCAGGACCTGCTGGCCATCGCCAGGATGGCCGATGGCTCCTACGCGCAGGCCACGGCACATGTAAAGGTCACAATCGGCGGCTGCGGCGGCTGAGCTGGAAGGAGATATCGATATGTCGAGCAATGTAAGACCCCGCGTGAGAGTTCCCAGTTCGGCCGAGGCCGGAGAGACGGTGCTGATCAGGACGTTGATCAGCCACCCGATGGAATCGGGCAATCGCAGGGACAATGACGGCAACATCATTCCGCGCTCGATCATCAACCGCTTCACCTGTGATTTCAACGGCGAAAGCGTGATCGATGTAGCAATGGAAACCTCGATGTCGACCAACCCCTATTTCGAGTTCGAGGCGGTGGTGCCCGAGTCTGGTGAATTCACGTTCAAATGGTATGACGATGACGGCTCTGTCCATGAAGACGTCAAGGCGATTACGGTCGGGTGACCTGT
>SLDH01000051.1 GCA_007125415.1 Roseovarius sp. | reverse complement strand
CCCTGCCGGGCCATGCCCTCACGGTGACACAAGATGGCGCGCTGCATGTGGACCGAACGCGGCTGAGCCCAGAGGCTGCGGCGCTGCTGCTGGCACGAATGGACGCCATTCTAGGCAGCATGAGCACCGCTGACAGCCTTGACGCATTGTGCACCCTGCCACAGCCCGAGGCGGAGATGCTCGCGCGCTGGAACCAGACAGAAGCCCCCGTTGAGGGGCCAGAAACGGTGCATGGCGCCTTCGAAGCGCAGGCGGCGCGGACGCCCGAGGCCGCGGCGCTGGTGTTCCAGAACGAGACCCTGAGCTATGCCGAGCTTGATGCTCGCGCCAACGGGCTGGCGCAGGCCCTGCGCGCACAGGGCGTGCGCCCGGGCAGCCATGTGGGGCTTTGTGTGGCACGCGGCCCGCAATTGCTGATCGGCGCGCTCGGCATCCTCAAGGCGGGGGGGGCTTATGTCCCGCTCGATCCGGCCTATCCTGCCGACCGTCTTGCGCATTATGTGACCGACAGCGAGGCGAGCGTGATCGTCACCGAAGATGATCTGCGCGCCACATTGCCCGCAAGCGACGCAAAGGTGATCCTCTGGGATCAGGGCGAGGGTGCGCCGCTGACGGGCGGGGCCGCCCCTGATGATCTGGCCTATCTCATCTATACGTCCGGCAGCACCGGCACACCCAAGGGCGTGATGGTCGAGCACCGCAATGTCGCCAATTTCTTCACCGGCATGGACAATGTGGTGGAGCGTATCGAGGGTGGGGTGTGGCTGGCAGTGACCAGCCTTGCCTTCGATATTTCGGTGCTGGAGCTTTTCTACACCCTGGCGCGCGGTTTCAAGCTGGTGCTGGTCAGTGATGACGGCCGCGCCAGCCTCTCCGGCGGGCCGATTTCCGGATCGGGCAAGCGGGCCGATTTCAGCCTCTATTACTGGAGCAATGATAGCGGCACGGGGCGCGGTAAATACGAGTTGCTGCTCGAAGGCGCGAAGTTCGCTGATAGCCACGGCTTTGACGCGCTCTGGACCCCGGAGCGGCATTTCCACGCCTTCGGCGGGCAATACCCCAATCCGTCGGTAACCGGGGCCGCCGTGGCGGCGATCACGCAGAACCTCCAGGTGCGTGCCGGATCCTGTGTCGCGCCCCTGCACCATCCCGCGCGCATTGCCGAGGAATGGGCAGTGATCGACAACCTTACAAATGGCGGTGCGGGGCTGGCCATGGCCTCGGGCTGGCAGCCGGATGATTTCGTGCTGCGCCCCGAGAATACGCCGCCCGACAACAAGGCGGCACTTTTCGAGACGATCGATCAGGTGCGGCGGCTCTGGCGTGGCGAGCGGGTGGCGTTCCCGACCCGCTCGGGCGAGATGCACGAGGTGCTGACCCAACCGCGCCCGGTGTCGAAGGAGTTGCCCATCTGGGTGACCACGGCGGGCAATCCCGAAACATGGCGCGAGGCCGGGCGCATCGGTGCCAATGTGCTGACGCATCTTCTGGGCCAGAGCATCGAGGAGGTGGGCGAGAAGATCACGCTCTACCACGAGGCGCTGCGCGAAGCGGGGTTCGACCCGGCCGAGCACTGCGTGACACTTATGCTGCACACGCTGATCGGGGAAGATCGGGAGCAGGTGATGCAGACCGCGCGGGGCCCGATGAAGGACTATCTGCGCTCGGCCGCCGGGCTGATCAAGCAATATGCCTGGGCCTTCCCGGCCTTCAAGAAGCCCGAGGGCGTCAGCAATCCGTTCGAACTTGACCTCTCGGCGCTCGACGAGGAGGAGATGGAAGCGATCCTCGATTTCGCCTTCGAGCGCTACTTTTTCGACTCGGGCCTCTTTGGCACGGTGGAAGACGGTGTCGCCCGGGTGGAACAACTCAAGGCGCTGGGCGTGGGCGAGATCGCCTGTCTGATCGATTACGGCATCCCGAATGCCGATGTGCTGGCCGGCCTTGTGCATCTCGACGCCGTGCGCGCGCGCTCCAACGCGGGGGCAGTGCTGCGCGAGGATGACTTCTCGCTCGCGGCCGAAATGATCCGCCATGGCGTGACCCATATGCAATGCACGCCGTCGATGGCGCGGATGCTGACCATGAATGACGAGGCGCGCATGGCGCTGGGCGGGTTGCGGCATCTCTATCTGGGAGGAGAGGCGCTGCCCGGTGCGTTGCTGGGCGAGCTGCGCCGCTGCACTCGCGCGCAGATCGTCAACATGTACGGCCCCACGGAAACAACCATCTGGTCCACCACTCAGAGCCTCGAAGGGGATGGCAAGGGGCAGGCGGCCATGCCCATCGGCGGGCCACTGGCCAACCAGAGCGCACATGTGCTGGATGGCGCGCTTCGCCCCGTGCCGGTTGGTGTGGCGGGCGAGCTTTTCATCGGCGGCGCGGGCGTGACACGCGGCTACTGGCAACGCGACGAGCTGACGGCTGAGCGGTTTGTCGAGACGGATCAGGGGCGGCTCTATGCCACGGGCGATCAGGTGCGTTGGCGCGCGGATGGCACGCTTGAGTTTCTCGGGCGGGGCGACGGTCAGGTAAAAATCCGTGGCCAGCGGATCGAACTGGGCGAGATCGAGGCGCGCATCGCCGCGCATCCCGATATCCGCGAGGCCGTGGTGATCGCGCGCGAAGCCGCCACCGGCGAGGCAGAACTGGCGGCCTATGTGATCGGCACGGATTTGCAGGCCGATCTGGATGCGGGAGCGCTGCGTACCTATCTCGCCGTCCATCTGCCCGAGGTCATGGTGCCCCGCCACATCGTCGCGTTGGAGCGGTTCCCGCTGACCCCCAACAAGAAGATCGACCGTGCCGCCCTGCCCGTGCCCGAGGCCACACGCCAGCGCCCCGCCGCCGATGCCGCCCCCGTGGCCGGCGCGGCGGCCGAGGTCGGTGCCATATGGTCGCGCATTCTCGGCGTGGCAGATATCCGGGCCGAGGACAGCTTCTTCGATCTCGGCGGACATTCGCTGCTGGCGGTGCAGGCTCATCGCGAGATCCGCACCGGGCTGGAGGTGCCGAAACTGTCGATCACCGACATCTTCCGCTTTCCCACGCTGGCCGGGCTGGCGAGGCATATCGACACCCTGCGCGGAGGCGCGCCAGCGCCCGAACCAGACAGGCCGGAGGACAGCGCCGAGCGCGCCGAAACCATGTCGCGCCGCAAGGCGATGCGCGCCGCGCGGGGGCGACGGGCAGGATGACGGCCCCCACGACGATATTCGCCCCCGACACGGTGGAGGCCATGGCGCGCGGGCTCTTTCCGCAGGATGTGGCGCTGGCGACCACATTTCCGTGGGAGGCTCCGGAAGGCCTCTTGCCAGAAGAAGCGGCGAGCCTTCGTCGGCCCAATGACACGCGCCTGCGCGAATTCGCCGCCGGGCGGCGCGCCGTGCATTGCGCGATGCAGGCACTGGGCCTGCCGGTTCGTCCCGTGCCGCACGGGCCCGACCGCGCGCCGGTCTGGCCCGAGAATGTGGTGGGCAGCCTTTCGCATGACGAGACGATCTGCATCGCCGTGCTGGGCCATCTGCGCCGCCACACCTCGCTGGCGCTCGATATCGAGCCGGCGGCAGACCTGCCCTGCGATCTGGTGCCGCTCGTCTGCACGCCGACCGAGCGCGCGTGGCTTTCGGTTCAGCCCGAAGAGTGGCGCGGGGCGCTTGCCCGGCTGATCTTTTCGGCCAAGGAATGCGCCTACAAGCTGCAATATCCGCTCACGCGCCAGTTGCTCGAATTCGACGCCTTCGAGATCACACCGGATCTGGAAACCGGCCAGTTCGAAGCGACGTTGACCGCTCCCGTCGGGCCCTTCGCCGCGCGGCACCAGTTTTCGGGGCGCTTTGCCGTCGGGGCGGGGCTTGTGCTGACCGGTATGGCGCTGCCAAAAGGGGAATGACCCGGAACCGGAGCTGACCTGCCATGCGCCTCCTCTATCTACTGATCCCGCTCGGCCTGCTCGCCGCTGTGCCGTTGCTGCGGCCACTGCTTGAGCCGCGCAAACCCGATGAGGCGGTGGTACTAGCGGCCTATGCCGAACCGCTGCCCGCACCCGAGGGGCCGCTGCGCGTCTATCATCTTGGGCACAGCCTTGTGGGCCGCGACATGCCGGCAATGCTCGCGCAGCTTGCGCCCGAGGGCCACGGCTACGAGAGCCAGCTTGGCTGGGGCACCTCGCTCAACGAGCATTGGCTGGGGGGCGACGCGATCAACGGATTCGAGGAAGAAAATGCCCATCCGCGCTATCGCGATGCGAAAGAAGCCATCGGCTCGGGCGAGTATGATGCCGTGGTGATGACCGAGATGGTCGAATTGAAAGACGCGGTCCGGTATCACCACAGCGCGCGCGCACTCCATCGCTGGGCCGATATGGCACGCAAGAGCGGGCCGGACACGCGGATTTTCCTCTATGAAACCTGGCATCACCTGGACGATCCCGACGGGTGGTTGCAGCGGCTCGACAGCGATCTGCCTGATCTGTGGGAAGGCCAGTTGATCCTGCCGGAACTGGCTCTGGCGGATACGCCTGAGCGCCCGATCTACCTCATTCCGGCCGGCCAGGTGATGGCCGCCTTCCTGCGAAAGGTCGAGGAGGCGGGCGGCATCGGCAATGTGGCAGACCGCGAAAGCCTCTTCGCGCGCACCGATGAGGGCGCGGTGGACACGATCCATGTGAACGATATCGGCGCCTATCTGGTTGCGCTCACGCATTATGCGGTGCTCTATCAGCAAGACCCGACCGGGCTGCCTTTTGCGTTGATGCGGGCCGACGGCACCCCCGCGACCGCACCTGATGCAACAGCCGCCCGCGCCATGCAGGAGACGGTCCGGGAGGTTGTGCAGGCCACACAGATGACAGGAGTGCCCCGATGATGCGCTTGTTTGCCGCGCTCGCCCTGCTCTTGGTCATCGCCCTGCCCGCGCGGGCCGACCCACCGCTCGGGCTCAACCTCGCGCCGGTTGCCGACTGGTCGACGCAAGCGCCCTTCATCGATGTCATGAAGACCGCCCGGCCCTGGATCATCCATCAGGGAAGCGGATGGGGTGGCGGCAGCGAGGCCGATCTCATCGAAGCCGATCTGCTTGACGATCACGGTTGGCCGATTCGCCAGCCCCGCGAATTGGGCAAGATCGGCACGGTAATCCTGACGGACATGCCCGAGGAGGCGACCTTGCTGGCCGGCACCTACCGGCTCAGTTTTGACGGCGACGGTATCGTCGAGGCGCTTGGCCGGGCACAAAACGTCCGCTATCGCGATGGTGACGTGTTGTTCGACTACACACCCGGCCCCGGCCCGGTGGAGATACGCATCCAGCGCAGCAACCCCAATGATTACGTGCGCAACATCAAGATCGTGAACGAGAGGCATCGCGCCGCCCATGAGGCCGGCGAGATCTTCAATCCCGACTGGCTGACGCAGATCGAGGGCTTTCACTTCCTGCGCTTCATGGACTGGATGGATACCAACGATTCGCGCATCCGCCGATGGGACGAGCGGCCCTTGCCCGATGATTACACCTATGCGCGCAACGGCGTGCCCGTCGAGGTGATGCTGGCGCTTCTGGAGCGGACCGGCATGGATGGCTGGTTCACCCTGCCGCATATGGCCGATGACGATTACATGCGCCGTTTCGCGAGAGCCGCCCACAGCCTGCCCGAGGACAGGCTGGTCTATGTGGAATATTCCAATGAGGTCTGGAACTGGCAGTTCGAACAGACCCGCTGGGCCGATGACGCGGCCAAAGCCCGCTGGGCTCAGAGCGATTCGGGCCCGCAATTCTACGGGATGCGCGCAGCTCAGATGGCGATGATCTGGCGCGAGATCTTCGAGGCAGAGGCAGGGCCACAGCTGATCACCGTCATCTCAAGCCAGACAGGTTGGCTTGGCCTTGAGGAGATCATCCTCGAGGCCCCGCTCTGGCAGGCCGAGGCGGAGGGGCCGGGCAACCCGCCATGGGTCTATTTCGATGCCTATGCGGTTACGGGCTATTTCGGTGGCATCCTCGGCGTGGAAGGCCGCGCGGAGATAACGCACGACTGGCTGGAGCAGAGCCTTGGCGCGGCTCAGGATCAGGCGACGGCGCGCGGACTCACGGATGCAGAGCGCGAGGCCTATGTTGCCGCGCATCGTTTCGATCTGGCCAGCGAAATCGCCGGGGAGGAACTGGCGGATGGCTCGATGACCGGCAATCCGCTCGATACGCTCGCCGATCTGGCCGAGCGCGTCTGGCCGCATCACAAACGGGTGGCCGATGAGCGCGGGCTCGAGCTGATCATCTATGAAGGCGGCACCCATGTGGTGGGTATCGGCCCGATGAGCGATGACGACGAACTGACGGCGTTCTTCACCCATTTCAACTACACGGCCGAAATGGCCGCGCTCTACGAGCGGTTGCTCGGGTCTTGGAAAGACCTGGGCGGTGGCGCCTTTGCCGCCTTCAACGATGTCTATGCGCCCTCGAGATGGGGCAGTTGGGGCGCACAGCGCTGGCTGGGAGATGACAACCCGCGCTGGCAGGCCCTGAAGAGCGCGCTGTGATCTCGGTCATCATTCCGGCCCATGACGAGGCGGGTTATATCGCTGCGTGTCTGGAGGCGCTGCTTGCCTCGCGCGATGTCTCCTTGCAGGTGATCGTGGTGGCCAATGCCTGCCGCGATGCCACCGCAGAGGTCGCCCGCGGTTTCGGCGTGAGCGTGATCGAAACGCCCCGGCCCGGCAAGCTCAACGCGCTGAACCTCGGTGAAGCGCAGGCCACGGGTTCCGTTCTGGCCTATCTCGATGCGGATGTGGTCGTCTCACCCGGGCTCATGGCCCGTCTTGCTGAGGTGCTCGCAGCCGACCAGCCGCTCTACGCATCCGGCACGCCGGCGGTGGTGGCACGATCGGCCTTCTCGCGCGCCTATGCGCGTTTCTGGGCGAGGTTGCCCTTCGTGACGGAAGGGGTGCCGGGGTTTGGCCTCTTTGCGGTGAACCGCGCCGGCCGCGCGCGCTGGCAGGCATTTCCCGAGATCATCTCGGATGATACCTTCGTGCGGCTCAGCTTTGCCCCCGAAGAGCGCATTCGCGTCGCGGAAAGCTATCGCTGGCCCATGATCGAGGGCTTCACCAATCTGGTGCGCGTTCGCCGTCGGCAGGACCGGGGGGTCGCGGAAATTGCCCGGCTCTTTCCGGAACTGCTGGCCAATGACGATATCGTCAAGCCGGGCCCCGCACAGATGCTCGCTCTCGGCCTGCGCGACCCGCCGGGATTTGCCGCCTATGGGCTGGTGCGGCTGGCCGTGAGGACCCCTTACGCTCGTGCCGAAGGCTGGACCCGTGGGAGATGAGTATTTTTGGCAAAATGAAGACCCTAGTCCGGTCCCCGGCCTTCTGGTGCGTGTTGGGCCGGTTGAGCGGCGCACGCAGATTGCATTTCCGGGCGGCAAGCGCCATATGTCGCCGCATCAGACAGTGGAGCGCCGCATGACCCATTATCTCGACTTCGAAAAGCCACTGGCCGAGATCGAAGGCAAGGCCGAAGAGCTCAGGGCCATGGCGCGCGCCAATCCGGAGATGGATGTCGAGGCCGAGGCCGGCGCGCTTGACAAGAAGGCGCAGGATCTGCTTCGGGACCTTTACAAGAGCCTGACACCCTGGCGCAAATGCCAGGTGGCGCGCCACCCCGAGCGCCCCCATTGCAAGGACTACATCGATGCGCTCTTCACGGAGTTCACGCCGCTGGCCGGGGATCGCAATTTCGCCGATGATCTCTCGGTGATGGGCGGACTCGCCCGGCTGAACGATCGCCCCATCATGGTGATCGGCCATGAGAAGGGCAATGATACGCAAAGCCGCATCGAGCGGAATTTCGGCATGGCCCGGCCCGAGGGCTATCGCAAGGCGATCCGTCTCATGGATCTGGCCGACAGGTTCGGCTTGCCTGTGGTCACGCTTGTGGACACGCCAGGTGCCTATCCGGGCAAGGGTGCCGAAGAGCGCGGCCAGTCCGAGGCCATTGCGCGCGCCACCGAGAAATGCCTGAGCATCGGTGTGCCGCTGGTCACCGTGATCATCGGCGAGGGAGGCTCGGGCGGGGCGGTGGCATTCGCCAGCGCCAACCGGGTGGCGATGCTGGAACATTCGGTCTATTCGGTGATCAGCCCGGAGGGCTGCGCCTCCATCCTGTGGAAGGATGCCGAGAAGATGCGCGAAGCCGCCGAGGCCCTGCGCCTGACCGCACAGGACCTCAAGACGCTCGGTGTGACCGATCTGATAATCGACGAGCCGATGGGCGGCGCTCATCGCGCGCCGGGCGACACCATGAAAGCGGTCGGCAGGACCATCGAGCAGCTGCTGAACCAGCTTGGCGGCTTCAGCCGCAAGAAGCTGGTTGCCGATCGGCGCGAGAAGTTCCTGAAGCTGGGCAGCACTGGTCTCGCCGCCTGACCGCGCCCTGTTTTTCCGGGATCTCTTTTGCCCGCGATCTGGCCAGCGATGATCTACCGGAGCGGCTCAGCCTTTCGCTGAAGCGAAGGGGATTCCCATTCTGGGTTTGTATCGATTCACGACCAATACTGGTTAAGGAGGCCAGCATGGATGAAGACAAACATGGCATCGCAGTGCGATCCGACGGAAACGCTTGATCCGGTTGTAGAAACACTCGACGAGGTGGCGTTCCTTGT
>SLDH01000038.1 GCA_007125415.1 Roseovarius sp. | reverse complement strand
CGGGCATCCACCCGAGCCCTGAGCGACGCACGAAGAAGCCAGCCCTCCCATGGACCACGTTCATCCGGGCCCATATGGAAACCATGATCGCCTGCGATTTCTTCACCAAGACTGTGTTCACACTCCGCGGGCCAAGGACAGCCTATGTGCTGATCTTTATCCATCTTGGCAGCCGTCGCGCCTATTGCAGCGCCCCGACCTATGCACCGGACTCGGCATGGGTGACACAGCAGGCGCGCAACACGCTGATGTGGTGCGCAAATCAGGGAATCGCGCCGGGTTTCCTGATCCGAGACGCCGACACCAAGTTCAGCGCCAGCTTCGATACCGTCTGGGCATCGGAGGGTGCCAGGGTCATCCAGATCCCGCACCGGGCACCCGACGCCAATGCCTTCGCCGAGTCCTTCATCGCTACGATCAAGCGCGAATGTCTGGATTTCTTCGTCTGCTTCAGCCGGTCGCAGCTCGACTACATCCTGCGGACCTGGGTGCGCCATTACAACACCGAGCGCCCACATCGTGGATGGGGCATCGGGAACAATGTGCTCGAGGTCGATTTCCGTCCGGCCCGCGATGGCCCGATCCGCCGCCGGCGCCAGCTTGGCGGTATTATCTCATCCTACACCCGCGAAGCGGCTTGAGTGCCATGGCCGAGCGAAATATCCCCATGGAGTGACCCCGCTGAATTTATCTTGCCGGGTTTCACGACACCCGATAAAATTACGGAATATCAATGCGATAGGCAGTGCCTACATTTTGGCACCCCTCTCAGGGATGGCCAAAAGCGGGGGCTGCTGGTGACATCACGGCACCGCGGCTGGCAAAATGCGAGAGCCTTACCGATCCGTTTGCCCCGCGCGATGACGCCAAAGGGTGCCGCCGAGCTGCATCAGGATACCCTGCCGAGATCATGGCGCGCGAACACCACCCCGCCACCATTTGCTGCGGCGTGCCATGACGGTCTCGGGCAAGGAAAGCTGCAAGTGCGGTTGGCACCCTCCGGTTCACAGACTTCGCCCGGCATCATGTCCTTTCTTCCTTTTCGACAGCATAGGCGATGCCAGCCAGTAGTGAATTGATGCGTTGCAGGTCACCGACAATGTCCAGATGCAATCCGCTCGTCTCCAAGCTTTGAACATCTCCCTGGCGCAACCGCTGCAGATGCCGCTCTGAACTGTCAACTGCCAGACTCTTGCAGGTTCTCTTGCGCTGCAACAACTCCTGCGAGCGTTCAATTTCCCAGTTCATAATAACGACAGCGGCTAGCCTGCTGGTTTCCATAACAAATTCGAAGATCTCCCGTACTTCTGACGCTCCTTCGGCCGAGAAACGCAGCCCGAGACGGTTTTTCTTCGAGATGGCCTCGCTTAACCCCTTTTCAATGACATCACCGGCAGTCTCGAGGCTGGCCGCATAGGACACGATGTCCATGGCCCGGCGACTTTCGGACTGCCCAAGATAATGCCTGGTCTGATCGGTGGCATAGGCCTTGATGGCATCGAATAATTTGTCCACTCGGTTTTCCAGGACGGCTATTTCATCGCTGCCGGTGCGGGTTCCGGACTCTAGGGCGTCGAACGAACGGCGAAGCATGTCATCAATCAGATCGACCATGCGGAGTGTTTCGCGAACCATCGAGGGAAGCGCGATCTCCGGCATAGGTTCGAGCGATTCCCGGGAGATATACAGAGGTCCGAACTCCGGCTGTTCCGCATCCGGGCGATCGGCGAGGATCTGTCGCAGCAGTTTCTCCACAACATGGATAAAGGGCAGGAAGACCGCGGCAAGGCAAGTGTTCAGGATAATGTGAAGCAGCACGGTACGAAAACCGTCCTCACCGGGAAGAAGCGCAAAAAGCGCTGCCAGCAGCGGCAGCATGGCAAGCCCGGCAACTGATGCAACCAGCTTGAACAATCCATTACCCAACACAATGCGGCGCCCATCGAGCCCCTGTGCAAGTGTCAGGATGATAGCCGGCATCGGTCCGCCAAGGTTAATGCCGAGCACCAGAGCTGAAATAAGCGTCGGCTCGGTCACTGCACCGGCCGAAGCGAGGGCCGCAACGAAAAGCAGCATGGCAATGCTGGAATGAGCAATCCATGTCAGGGTAGCAACAACCAGAATAGCGATCAGTGGCTCGTCACCCAGCGCATTGAACACGGTGAGTATGGTCTCGCTCTCGGAAAGGTCTGCCGACAACGCCCCCATCGATTCAAGGGCCAGAAGGATCAGGCCGATCCCCAGCAGAATGCGCCCCGACTGCTTGCCGCGCGAGCTCCTGCCTTCATGGAGCGTGTGCAGCACATATCCGAGAAAGACGAATAGCGGCCAGAAGCGCTTGATATCCAGAGTAAACAACGAAGCCACGATTGCGCTGCCTATATCTGCTCCCAGCATTACTGCCAGCCCCATCGAAACAGGAATCAATCCGGCATTCGCAAAAGAGGCTATCAGCAACGCAACCGCAGTCGAGCTTTGCAGACCACTCGCGGCAACCACGCCACTACCCGCCGCCAGCATTCGGTTGCGGACCCCGATGGACAAAACCCTGCGGATTTCGGCACCAAAGGCCCGCGTCATCCCGGTACGCACCATCCTGGTGCCCCAAAGCAGAAGCGCAGCCGCACCGCCAACGAGAATGAGAAGATAGCTTCCACTCATTCAGGCATACCGGATTCCGGCAAGTTGCTCAAACCTTGCCTGCGATGTTCAGACCGACGTGGAATGCATCAAAGTTCCTCAGTGGTCGAGGCACTTCCTTCACCGGGCGATTGATGATCATCGGAACAATCTGTTCGTCAAGACCCCCGTGCGAGCGCAGCGGTTCATTCAAGGTGCTCAGATCATGCTCCGTTTCTCGCGTCCCGATTACCTTGGAACCACCAGACACGATAATAAGATCGCCAAGACGATCTTCAGGCAACTCGAAGCGCGCGCATCCCTCTTTGCGATCCAGCACGACATCAATGCCGGGTAATGATGCAATGCGCTTGATGATCGTATCCACATCGGAACCTTCGGGCAGATAGACCGTGGCAAAGGACCCCAGCGCACCATGGTGGACCACATAGGGATCCGTAATCGGCAGGATCACCTTGGCTGCATCCCTGCCAAGCCATTTGTCGAGGACGTCCTGCAAGTAAACGACATCGGGGCTGCCATCGGCATTGTGCTTGGCCTTCATCCCGTGATCGGCGGTCAGCACGATGATAGCGCCGGACTCGTGAAGCGTGCCGAGATAGCCGTCCATCATTCTGTAGAATTCGTTCGCACCTTCGGTCCCGGGTGCATGCTTGTGCTGAATATAGTCCGTTGTAGAAAGATACATGACATCCGGGCGCATGCTTTCGAGTACCCTGCAACCGGCAGAAAAGACGAATTCGGACAGCCCGAGGGAATATACCTCCGGCACAGGCATTCCCACCAGTTCCAGCACGCCCTCGATGCCGTTCTCTGCCAATGTACAGTCTCCGGCCCGCTCGGATGAAAAGCAGACGGCGGTTCCCTGGTCAAATGAAAGCCCGTGACCAAGGAGGCGTCGCAGCTTGTCCTTGGCAGTGATCACTGCAACCGACCAGCCGGCCTCCTGAAATCCGCTGAACAAAGTCGGCGAACGCAGATACTTTGGATCATTCATCATCACTTCGCTACCGCTCTCGCGGTCGTGGAAAAAGTTGCCGGAGATGCCATGAACCGATGGTGGACGGCCGGTGACAATCGAGAGATTGTTCGGATTGGTGAAGCTGGGAATAACGCTAGAAGCAAGAAGGTTTTCGCCGTTTTCCAGAATCCGATCAAGGTTCGGCATGATCTGCCTGGAGCGCGCTAGGTCAATGTACTCCGGTTCGCTCCCGTCACAGCATATCACTACCACCGGGACGGTGGGGCGTTTGTAGTCTCTTCCATTCACGCGCACGGTTTGAAGCTTTTCCACGCGATTCTCCTTTCCCAGAATTCAGGACGGTCGGTTCGACGGTAAGGTGCCGACTCGCTCCATGATGGCGCAGAACGATCCGGAAGGGATGCTCGCACCTGCGATTCCATTTCTCCCCAGGGGCACGGTATTGCTGCCTGTCACCGAGGCCAACCCGATTAATCCGAGCCCGAAGGTCGACCGGCAACGTTCCCGTTTCGGGCGTTGCGGCGTGCCGAAACCAATTGATGCGCTATGGGCACCACGAACAGGAGTGCTGACAGCAGGAGGATGGACAGGGCCACCGGGCGTGTCAGGAATTCCCACCAGTTTCCGCCGGCCAGACTCAGCCCGAGTATGAGGCCGTCTTCGGCTAGATTGCCAAGCACCAACCCTAGAATGATGCCGCCCAGCGAAAAGCCATATTTCTTCACGAAAAATCCGATGAGGCCGAGCACGAGCGCAATCCACATGTCGCTGATCCTGTTGTGGATTGCGAACGCACCAACCAGGGAAATGGACACAATGAAGAAGCAGAGCACTTCTGTCCGGACCAGAAGCACCTTGAGAAGATAGCGGACAAGAAAAAGTGCCATGAACAGCATAACAATATTCGCGACCACAAGGCCGAAGATGATGGCATAGGTCATCTCGGGATTATCGCGAAAGAGCAGGGGGCCGGGCCGCAGTCCGTGCAACGTCAGGGCGGCAAGCATGATTGCGGTCGTCGAACTGCCCGGGATACCAAGGGTCAAAAGCGGCACCATCGATCCGCCGACGGCGGCATTGTTTGCTGATTCCGGCGCTGCAACGCCCTGAATGTTTCCCTTCCCGAAGCTTTCCGGGTTTTTAGCGAAGCGCTGCTCAACATTGTAACCGATCAATGCCCCCAACGTGCCGCCTGAACCGGGCAGGATGCCAACGATGGTTCCTACTATGGGCGCTCTCAGAAGCGTTCCCCTAACCTGTTTCAGGTCTTCACCGGACGGAAACGAGAATATTGCTCCTTTGCGCAACTGGGAGGTATCCCGCGGTTGCTTGTATTTTCGCGACATGTACAGAACTGCTAGGACTTCTCCCAGTGCGAACAGGCCGATGATTGCGGGCACCCTGGCAATACCCGCTTCGAGTCCGACATTTCCGAAAACGAAACGCGAGGCTCCAGATACGGGGTCAGATCCGATTGTCGCCAGGAAGAGGCCAAACAATACGCTGAGAATAGCCTTCAGCATGGTCTTGGGCGATCCGGAACCCAGAACCGATATTGCGGTCAACCCGAGAACGGCAAGGGCAAAAAACTCTGCCGGGCCAAAGGCAATGGCAACACGGGCCAATTGCGGTGCGATGGTTGCGAGCGCCAGGGCACCGAACAGTCCACCGACCACGGAGCCGAAGATGACCATGGACAGCGCGCGCTTCGCCTCTCCCCGTTCGGCCATCGGATGACCGTCGAAGGTTGTCGCGACCGCCATGACATCGCCGGGAATGTTGAACAAAATCGCAGTGATCGCACCGCTCATGGTCGCAGCGCAATAGACGCCCACCATCATCAGGATAGCGGTGGTCGGTTCCATCGCATATGTGAACGGCACCAGCAAACCAACAGCCGTGACGCCACTGAGTCCGGGAATGGCCCCGAATGTCAGCCCTATTCCCACGCCAACCGCAATCGCGATCAGGCTGAACGGACTAAAGACGATTTCCAGCGCAGAGATATATACGTCGATCATGTATGGCTATTCCGTGCGGTTCTTGGGGCCGTTCAGTAGATGTGGAAACTCAGTTGTCGAAGTATTCCCACACCCCGTGGCAACGGAACTGACAGCAACTGTGTAAAGAGCAGATACGACGCCACCAGGAACACAGCCGGGAGACCCAGCATCTCGCGAGGCCGTCGCAGACCTGCTACGATACAGTACGAGACACCAAACAGAAACGTTGTGAGGATGAATCCGCCAGTGGGCAGGAACCAGATGTATAGGCAAATGATGGTGATGATCGCAAACCAGCGGCCGATGTCGCGGACACTGGCGCCTTCCTTCGAAGCACCGGCGGCAAGGTTTCGGCGCAGGTCAACAAGTGCAATCAACAGCAGCCCGATGAGGCAGAGTATGGCCAGGTCGATCAGCATGCGGGGCCAAACATCCGGTCCGAGAGTGATCCAGGCCTGAATGCGACGCATCCTGATTAGGTCCGGGAGCGACAACCGGAGCCATACGGCTGCTACCAGCAAGATCGACAGGAGAATGACTTCGCCGTAAGGTCTAACGGCGTTCAGAAGCCGATCCAGAGGATTCATTCCAATCTCGTGGGTTGGTTCAACGGGGGTGCCTTGGCGCAGGTTGTCGCGCGGTTCTCAGACTGAGCGGGAAAACGGGGCGAGTGCAGGATCTCGCCCCGTTTATCGTATCACTCGATGTAACCGAGTTCCTTGAGAACAGGCCGCAGGTTTTCGATGACCCGGTTGGAATATGCGCCGAATTCTTCGGTATTCCGGTACCCGCGGGTAAGGTGCATCATGGCTTCGCGTTCGTAATTGCGGTAGCGCGGCAACTGGCTGGAGGCGTAGAGTACGTTGTGCAGATAGTCCACGATCTCAGGGTCGGTGCCGGGAACTGTCCATATGCCCCGGAAACGTGTGATCGGAAACTCGAGGCCAACGTCATGCGCCCCTGGAACGGTACCGCCACCTGGAACGAAAGCGTCGATCTCCGGCGAGCCTTCGTTCGTAACCAGTAGTACGGGCCGGATCTGTTCGTCTCGGATCAGATCAAGAACAGTTCCAATCGTTCCGTACAGGACTTCCACATGGCCGCCCAGCAATGCGCCAAACCGCTGGCCCGGCTCATCAAACGGGAAATAGGCAATCCGCAGGTCAAGCTCGTTGTTAATGTAGGCAACGTTCAGTTCGTCGTCACCCATGGCACCTGCACCGGCTACTCGGATCCGACCGGGGTTTTCGCGCGCGTAGCCGATCAGGTCGTCCCAGGTTTCAAAGGGCGAATCCCCCCTTACAAAGAACGCTTCGGTTGCGCCCTGGTTCTGGATCACTGGGACCATCTCGGTCGCTACGCAGTGCTGATAGCCACCAACGGCACACTGGATGATCTGTGCCGCCCATGTTCCGTAAACCGTGTAGCCGTCCGGTTCCTGGTTCACAGCATAGGCGAGAGCGATCTGCCCACCGCCGCCGCCCATGTTGTTGTAGGCAATGGAGCGCCCCATGATTCGGGCTGCATCGTGACCGATCATGCGCGCATAGGTATCGGAACCACCTCCTGCCCCTGATGGCACAACATACTCCACCACACGTGTCGGGAAGTTACCCGGCCGAGGGATGGCTTCGCGCAGCGCCTCTATCGCCTGGTTCTCGTCGATTTCTCCGCCGTCAAGCTTCGCCACGATCGCATCGATCTCCGCGACGATCTGTTCCTGATTTGCCTGTGCCGGTGCGGCCCCAATCTGAAGGGCAAGCACCGCGCTCGCAATTACTAACGGTGTTCTCATGGATTTCTCCCGTTGACGCGTTCTTCCGCAGTGGAACTTGGTGTGCTAGCCCTGTTATGTAACGGTCGTATGACTATTGCAGACATGAGCATGCAAACAAATTGATATATTCTCATTCATGTGTGAAAAAAATTCACATTTCGCGATCTGCTCCCCGAATGCTCCTTCAGTTCGATGTTGCGTCTGCCCAGCACTTCCTTAACCGGGAACGGCTCGGGCGTGGCCACGTATGGCGTACGGCCAAAACGGGCCGCACATGTCCCTCGCGGTAGAGTCAGGCGTACTTGGCGTCAGGGCAACGGCTCTTCAGGCCGAGGCCGAGGAAGCACAAGAACGACAGCCGCTCGCGGACCCGATACTCGATCTGGTTCGCCCGCTCTTTCGAACCCATGGCGATCGCGGGCTCACGCGGACAGGTTGTAAACTGGCTCGCCGCCTGGCCGCGGGCGAGGAGGTCCGCCGATGAGCGGGATCCTCGACCGCATTCATGCCAGCCTGATCGGGTTGCGCATGCCCCGCGCCCTGGAGGCCCTGGAGGCCCTGGAGCATACCATGCGCCAGCTCGAGCGGGGCGAGCTCTCCGCGCTCGAGGCCATCGACAGGCTGCTGAGCGAGGAGCATGTCACCCGGGAGGGCCGCCTCGTGACCGTGGCGCTGAAAACGGCGCGGCTGATGCCGATCAAGACCCCGGAGGGCTTCGACTTCGCATTCCAGCCCTCGCTCGATCACGGGCGCATCCTGGTGGATCTGTTTGTTGATCAGTTCGATCTTGCAGGTCTTGGGTTCACGCGCGCGGCGCATGCGCGGACGGGACGCCCCGGATACCATCCGGCCATTCTTCTGAAGCTGTTCATCTGTGGCTATCTGAACCGGGTCCCCTCGAGCCGCGGGCTGGAGCGTGAGGCCGGGAGGAATGTCGAGGTGATGTAGCTGCGTGGGCGGATGATGCCAGACCACAAGACGATCCCGGATTTCCGGCGCGATAACGGGGCCGCCATCCGCAAGACCTGCGCGCAATTCGTGGAGCTATGCCGCCGGATCGGCGCGCTGAAGGGCGACTGCGTGGCCATCGACGGAAGCAAGTTCAAGGCAGTCAATAACCGCGACAAGAACTTCACCAAGGGCAAGATCGCCAGCCGCCTTGCGCATCTGGAGGCCGATGTCGACCGCTACATCACCGAGATGGTGCGCATTGACCGACAGGAAACAGGCGAGGCGCGCGCCGAGAAAATCGCGCATCTG